>JAJDND010000073.1 GCA_022340885.1 Desulfobacterales bacterium
ACGAAACGCACAGCATCCATATTGCAGCCGGGTATGTTGCGCTCACTCCATAGAGAGTGCCCTTGAACTCAAACGACGCAATCCGGATATGGCGGTCTATGTGCTTTATCGCGACATCCGTACCTATGGAGAACGTGAAGCGTTGTTTCATCAGGCATTGCAGAAAGGTGTTCTTTTTATCCGCTATGATTTGGAAGGCAAACCATTGGTAACTGCTGAGGATAACGTGTTGAGCATTGAACTTATCGATCATATCATCGGCAAACCCATACAAATTGATGCGGATCTGCTGGTACTCGCCACTGCCATCGTTCCGCCGGACAGTTTGCCCATATCCAGATTCTTTAAGGTCTCCCTGGATAAGGACGGCTTTTTCTCCGAAGCCCATGTTAAGCTCAGACCGGTGGACTGTGTAGCCGACGGTGTTTTCCTTTGCGGATTGGCTCATGCGCCGAAATCCATCGATGAATCCATCACCCAGGCTCAGGCAGCGGCATCAAGGTCCATGACGGTCTTGGCCATGGAAAAGATACGCGTCGGCGGTGTTGTATCCCACGTTAACCCTGAGCGTTGTTCAGGATGTTTGGGCTGTATTCATGTCTGTCCTTTTGGCGCCATCACATTCGACCCTGAAAAATACACAGCAGAAGTCAATCCGGTATTATGCAAAGGCTGCGGCGCATGTGCATCGACATGTCCTTCCGAAGCACCGGCGTTGATGGGATTCAACAATAGCCAACTGTATGCACAAATTGAAAGTGCCTTGTATGTATAATGAAAGATTACCCAGTATTGTTATTACCGGAGCATCGGGTTTTATCGGAAGACATTTTGTCATTGCCGTATCCGAAAAATTTCGATTGTTCTGTATTGCCCGCCGCAGCCAAAAAGAAGTCGGCATACCGCATCATGTCAATATACACTGGCTCCAGGTTGATATAACAAACCGAAAACATCTGCTGAATGCCTTTAATTATATCAAAGATCAAGGCGGTGCTGATTATGTTTTGCACCTGGCAAGTTACTATGACTTTACCATGAAGGAAAACCCCGCCTATGAACACATCAATATAGCCGGCACACGAAATGTTCTTGAGATGTCAAAGCGCTTGGGAATCAAGCGTTTCATTTTTCCCAGTTCGGTGGCAGCATGCAAATTTCCGCCCAAAGACAAGGCATTAACCGAAGAGAGTCTCGCTGATGCTGATTTTGCTTACGCACGATGCAAAAGCATCGCCGAAAAAATGATGAGTGAATATTCGGAAGTTTTTCCATGCTCAATTGTCAGACTGGCGGCCGTATACAGCGACTGGTGTGAATATCCGATGTTGTATATGCTGTTGAAGCTCTGGTTGTCAGGAAACAGACTCATGTCCAGAGTGGTAACGGGATACGGCGAATCGGCGATGCCTTATATCCACATTAGGGATATTATTAAGCTGTTTATGAGAATTGTTGAACTTAATGATACCCTGCCCCGCCTGGCCATCTACAATGCCAGCCCTCAAGGATGCGTTTCACACAATGAGCTCTTCGAAGCGGTTACGAGATACTACTACGGACATGGTGTTAAACCGTTTCGAATTCCGAAGTTTCTGGCTTTTTTAGGATTGACCATCATTTCCTTTTTAGGAAGGCTTAACAGCAAAAAAACATTGGAACAGCCATGGATGGCGGATTATATTGATAAAAAGCTTAACGTGAATGCTTCTGCCACATACAATGCACTGGGATGGAAGCCAACACCTCGTTATCATATATTGCGACGATTGTTAATCTTAACTGAAAAAGCGACGAGTCATCCAAATGATTGGACATTCCGAAATGAAATTTTACTCCAACGCGTTGCTTACAGAAAAAGTACTTTCATTTACGATATTCTAACGGAACTGCGTGAATCTTTAGTGGAAGAAATCATAAAAGAAGTAATGAAACCGGAATATGCACAACGCTTTCCGAATTATCGGAAGATGGATCCTGAAACGCTTAAATGGTATATCACCTTAAACTGCCAGCTGGTAACCGCTACAGTGAAAAGCAGAGACAGGTCTATAATATCGGCCTACGCCCGAGAAATTGCCTATAAACATTATTTTGACGGCCCTGGGGTAAAAGAGGTAAGGGATTTATGGCTGCTGATCGGAAACACCTTGAAGGCATCTCTTATTGCAAGGCCGGAACTGAAGGATTCGGGACAACGGGTGGACGATCACACCATCTTGACCTCACATCTGATCGCAGATGAATTTGAAGACACCATGAGTGCTGCCGCTTTTGCCGAAGCCGGTGAATTCGACACTGCAGAACAAATCCTTGATAGAGACAAAAAAAGGAAACTAAGGAATTCGAAGCAAAGGGTGGATGACTATATCATTTTAACCTCACAGCTGGCGGCCGACGAATTTGAAGACATGTATGAGATCCTTGCGGATCAACACCCGGAAAGGTTCGTTTCCATCAAAGAAAAGAACAGGGCTGCGAACTGGGTGAAACACGTTAAGCAAAAATATTACATTACATCTTCACCGTGCATCCATTTTTTATCGGGCCGCATCGCGTTCCCGGAGGAATGTTCCGGTAATTACAGTTGCCATCATTGCAATGTCCATGCGTTGCTGGACAAAGAAAGCCGATCGGAAACCATCTATACCCCCACTTACAAAAACATATCAGGGTATAAAATGATTGAAGAATATTATTATCATTTCGGGCATTCCTGGGTGAATATCGAAAAATTTCCCCATGTCAAGGTCGGAATGGACGATTTTATTTCGAAAATATTTGGGCCCCCTGATGCCATAAACCTTCCGCCCATTGGAACATCTATAAGACAAGGCGATATCGGTTGTGTCCTGAATAGAAATAATAAGAAGGCGCCGATGCGATCCCCTCTGTCCGGAACGGTTTGCGGGGTCAATGACAAATTAAAAAAGCACCCTGAAATCGCACATGACGATCCATACCATAAAGGCTGGCTTTACATGCTGTATACTGAAAATCTTGTACCGGAATTGGAAGGACTTTATTCGGGAAAGGAATGCTTTCAATGGATGGAAAAGGAGAATCAACATCTTCATAAGCTCATGGGACCCCGATATGAACAGTTGGCCGCTGTAGGTGGTGAACCTATTGACGATATCTACGGATTTTTGCCAGAGGCTAACTGGTATCGTTTGGTGGGAAAGTTCCTTCAGACAGGAATAAAACAATAACATGAACAATGATCCAATTTGTTTAACAGTATAATGAAATCAAAAAATTACACAATATATTGTTGTTTTGGTTTAATGGATCGTAATGGATTTTGATGGATCACGCAAGCAAAATGCACCCTGTGTGCACCCAAAAACCCGGTCCTTTCGGCCGGGTTTTCTTTTTTGCAATTTTGTAAGAAATACGATATCTGTATGAAAAATTCAGATGGCTGAAATTGCAGTAATCAAGTTATATGAAATTCGAAGACATTACATTCTAAAACCCCGATGCTTATGATCCATAGGGGGCAGTTGATAGGAAAAGAATCCTGTATGGCTCAAAACAAGGACAAAAAATCTACGGAAAATCCTTTTTCAAGGAATGATGAAACAAGACAAATTCACAGGGTCGCGGGCTATGCGTTCTTATTAAATTTTTTTCTCGCTATTATGAAAACCTTTCTCGCCTTTTTTTCAGGAAGTCTCGCCATTTATGCCAGTGCCATTGACTCGGGAACCGACGCTGTAGCGTCCCTCATGATTTATGGCGGGGTCAAGCTGTCCGCGAAAAAGACGCGGTCCTTTCCTATGGGACTGTATAAACTTGAAAACGTCGCTTCTGTGGTTATCGCGATCTTTATCTTTATGGCGGGTTATGAGATTATCCGGGAAATTTTTTCCGCGGCCGGAGGCATGCCACGCATATCTCTATTCTACATTGTGCTTCTTTTTGCCGGGACCGTGGCCATACTCCTATACGGACAGTATGCGATAACTATCGGACGAAGGACAGGGTCTCCCACTCTGATAGCTGAGGGCCGACACCGCCAGGTGGATGTACTTTCGTCGATTGTGGTCTTAGTTTCGGTAATCCTCAGCTATTTCGATCTCAACTTGAATATTTTGGGCGCCACCATTGATCAGATTGGCGCCATATTGATCCTCATCTTTATAGCCTTTGCAGGGTGGGAGTTACTCTCCGACGGCATGCGGGTGCTCCTTGATGCATCCATTGATTTTCTCACTCTGGATAATGTACGCGAAATTATAAAAAGCGAGCCGCTGGTGGGTGAAATCAAGTCTCTTATGGGAAGGAGCTCTGGGCGATTTCGATTTATACAGGCGACCATAACCTTAAAGACGGACAATCTGGAAAGGGCACACCAGATCAGTGAAGACATTGAAAAGAAAATCCATAATCAGGTTACGCATGTCGAAAAGGTGATTATCCACTATGTGCCTCAAGAGAGATCTCATGACTGGATCGCTTTGCCCCTTGAAGACGGTAAAGGCCCGATAAGCACCCACTTTGGAGAAGCGCCTTATTTTGTCTTTATACACATACGCCGAAAAGACAAGGAGATTGAAAAACAGGAGATCCTGGAGAATCCTCACCGATCGGTGAAGACCGCGAAAGGTATTCGTGTGGCGGAGTGGTTGGTAGAGCGAGGAGTGGAACATGTTGGTATGAAGGGGGATGTTTCCGGTAAAGGACCAGGCTATGTGCTTTCAAGCAGAGGTGTGAAGATACATCTCATATCAGCGGAGCAGATAGGTCCGGCAATCAGTGAGATAGTTGCCGAAGGTTTATAAGACACGTTAGGGGAAAGGTCACGGTCGGAATGCGAGTCACCCCGCACCCCCCTCACAGATCCAGGCGTGCGCTACTAAAATATATAGGATCCCCCGCCTTGACAAAGTTTACTTGCTGTGCTCTAATAATTTTAACTCAAATTATTTTATCTCTAATAATATTTGATAAGTCGAAAATATTTGCTCGACTCAGATTGCATTGAATACAAAATTAGTACGTGTTGGGTGATTTTGTAGGGCGGAACAGGGATCTCTTTACTGGTTATGTAAAAAAACACTCCGCTTCGCGTCTGTGATCAAATTATTCTTCCATTATAGCTGACCTACAGCCACACTGCCCCTCCAGCCTTTTAAGTTCTTAAAATCATAAGTATTTGGCTGGTCATCGTACTAAAAATCTGCAATGTATGTTCATTAGAAGCGTTCTATTTGAAGGAGGTTTAAATGAACTTGTTAAAGAATTTTCCTTTTTGGGTTGCGTTTTATATCGCGGTCGTTGGGCTTGTCTTGATTTTTTTTACGGTTATCGGGACCGCATATATAGAATTTAAAGAACCGAACAAATACCTTGTCACGGCAGGCTCGTTTATCCTTTGTTTTTTTGGAGTTGTATACGGATATTTGGCCTTAAGAGGAAAATTAGAGCCAAAAGGTCCTTCAGTCACCGAAATTCGAAAGCAGTCGGTAAAGAAAATTAAAACGGAATCCTACCTGACAAAAATAGCAAAGGAAGATCCTGATCCAAAAGTGCGCCAAGCAGCATTAAAACGACTGAAAGAAATTACAAACGGAGGATAAGAAAGCGACGGAACTCTGAGTTCTTGACTTTGGAGCTCGAAATGGCATGGTTGCGAATGCTTAAAGGAAACGATCAGATTATGATAAAACTTGCTTCAGATAAATTTTTATATGTATTGCCTATAGCGTCTGAATGGGCCGAGGCAAAAGAAAAGGTTGTTTTAAAGAATGGCGATCCTCTGTCAAACTCACAAATTGAGGATGCTAAACGTGTGGGGGTACTACGTCCTGAAAGAGTAAGAATGCTTAGGGTCCCGCAAATTCCCTTTCCCAAACATCCCGTTTTAAAATCTGCAGCAGAATCTATTCAGTTGTTTACACCGGATGCCGTTAGCCTCACGGTCAGATACGGAATTTTTATCCATTCCGATTTTTCAGATGATCGTTGCCTGATTATTCATGAATTGGTACATACCTCACAATATGAAAAGCTCGGTGGTTTCTTACCATTTATTCGGAAGTATTTGTTGCAGCTCATAAATATCGGTTACCCAGATGCACCTTTGGAACAGGAAGCTATAAAAATAGCTAAGAGAATATGTAGAACATAAAAACTCAAATGATGAGAGGGCAGTGCGAGTAGCAAGGAAGAGAAGCGCTATTTAAAACAGATCAGAGTTTTTAAAGATGAAATCGAAAATTAAAAAGAAAACTTTGATAACCCAGAATTTTGAAGATTAACTGATTTTATCCCATTTTAATCATTTATCTATGGTTTTTAATGAATTCAAGATCTTTGCAAGATCTTGGTGATTTTTATTTTATAAAAGGCGCCGATGCATATGAATTTTACTTTTTTATGTACGAATAAAAAAACTTGACAAAGTGCCACATCGTGGCAACTTTTGATTAACGCCTAAAATGTTTTTCGTTTTCGTCAATGACGATCGGGGAGGAAAAAGATGGGATGCTTTAGGAATGGCCATGCGTAACCCTCCAAAGGATTAAACTATCCTTCTGGAGGTTTTTTGCTTTTTAGAAACGATATTTCCCTCCATTTTATGACTGGACTACATCAATACGTCAGTTTAATGGCCAAACCAAAACCTTCGACTAATATTAACAACTGCGAAATAGAGAAAATCACAATAAGTAATTTTAGGATCTTTCAGTTTTTATTCATAATAGTATTAATGGATTAGGTGCCTGTATATTCCGGAAAGTCAATATTTGTGTGATACAACTATTATGATTGTGAAGATCCATTCTTTAATATTAAGTTTTGTCGTGGATGTAAGATGAGTAAGAAATTCTTATTAAAAATTTGGCGAGAATTTGGCATAACCGTAAAGTTCGGCTTGGCCTTTGGTGCAATGCTGATATTAATATTGCTTGTAGCGTGCACCGGCTATATCGCCTTTTCAGCAGTGCGTCAAAAAACAGAAACGACAATTTTAAATAGTATTGAAATTCAACGTTTGGTTTTGCAAATGGAAGCAGGGTTTTCAAATGCACGCAAAATAGAAAGTGAGTTCTTCCTACAATGGCCAATAATTGGTTTTTCAGGAGCCCGGAAGCTTTATGCTGATGCACACAGCAAACAAATTCAAATAGTTGTCGACTTGAGTTCCAAACTAAAAAAATTGCTTTCCGAAGAAGGTGCAACTGAAACTATACGCAAGGGACGAGTAAGCTTTCTTTTAGATCTTAAGGCAGAAGATCGGACTGTTACTTTTGATCAAGCGGTCGAGGTGTATCTTGATGCGGCTGACCAATCTGAATCATTATTTAATGAAACAATTAATGTTGTTGCTGAATTAGGTGGAGAGGAATCCGGCTCACTGCCGCAACTATTGAGAATTTCTGATTCATTAAGTAATGCTTTAAAACGAATAAAAAATACGAAATTGTTGGTTTTGGCAACAGAATACACGTCTCTTGAGAGAAACTATATATTAACCCATCAGCGTC
>JAJDND010000077.1 GCA_022340885.1 Desulfobacterales bacterium
ACCGCACTTTCGCTTTAAATAAGGATCTTATCTTTATTTGAATTCATCCCGCGCTGCAAGCAGCGGGAAATTCAAATTTAAAAACCCATTTTTGATGCGGAAAGGGCAAAGAAGTTCCCTCTGGGAATACGGATTTCCAATCAAATATATCTTTTCGATTAATAACATCATAAATTGTTCATGTAAATCGCAAATATAACCGACGATGTGCTCCCGGAAAGACTTTATTTTGGATCAGTATTTGAGGAAAAGTGTGCTTTTCGAACAACCGGTGCTTGAATTTTTGGAAATATGAATTATTTTATTTTTTCAGAAATAATAAAGAAGCTATGTAAAAATCCAATAAGAGGTTGTCACATGGGGAATCAAATCAAAACCACGGTCCTGCTGGCTGTTATGATGGGATTTTTTATGGTTATCGGACAGTTGCTGGGGGGACGGCAGGGCCTGATCATTGCGTTCTTCTTCGCGGCGGGCCTGAATTTTTTCAGTTACTGGTACTCCGACAAGATTGTTCTTCGCATGTATAAAGCCCGTGAGGTCATGCCGGGTCAGGAGACGGAGCTCTATGGTATCGTTCAAAACCTCGCTGCAAAGGCCGGACTTCCTACACCGAAGGTTTACATTATTCCCCAGGAGTCACCCAATGCATTTGCCACAGGTCGAAGCCCCGAACATGCGGTCGTCGCCGTAACAGAGGGTCTGCTCAAGATCATGAACCGGGATGAACTTGCCGGTGTCCTGGGGCATGAGCTGAGTCATGTCAAAAACCGGGACATACTGATTGGATCCATCGCCGCCACCATGGCCGGCGCCATCATGATGCTGGCAAGCATGGCCCGATGGTCGGCGATATTCGGCTTCGGCGGCGATGACAGGGAAGGAGGCATATTCGGATTGATACTTATGTCCATCCTTGCCCCTATTGCGGCGCTGCTCATACAAACCGCCATCTCGAGATCCCGGGAGTACCAAGCGGATGCTTCGGGAGCACACCTTGCCGGAAATAACGAAGGCCTGGCACATGCGCTGGAAAAGCTCGGTTCCTACTCGAACAGACAACCTGTAAATGCCAATCCGTCCACCGCCCACATGTTCATCGTCAATCCCCTTTCCGGCCAAAAAATGATGAGTTTGTTTTCAACCCACCCGCCGTTAAATGACCGGATTGCAAGATTAAGGGGATTTAAAGGACCGGGCGATGCACCTGCCCCGCCAACACGCGGAAAAGACGGTATGAACCTCGACCAGGGCAAGGCTTTCTGGGATCGATTGTCTAGATAGCGGTTTAGAAACACAGTGTTTCGGACTCAAACGGTTACCGGTTGGAAATTCAAAGAATAATTTATATAAATTCGATGAGTTATAAGGTTAGATACCGCCACCGGACTGATAAGGGGCTCGACCAATATCGGCTTCATTCCTGACAAATATTGTCATTCACATGTCGCCTTATATTTTTTCGTAAATATAACTATTTGTAATATTTAGTTTTTATTCCATTCCGGCAGCAGAAACTCCTCTCTTCGCATGATTTTTGCACAATTTCCGTCGCTATGGAGATCGCGACGACAAAAAAAATACCGCTGAAATTGTACTTCTTTGTTTTTTTCTGTGTGAATTATTTTATTTTCCCGACGGCACTTTATGGTGCCGATACTCTGTTTCCGGTTTATCCCTGCATAAAACCGAATGTCAGGTTTTGGACAAAGGTATACACCCAGTACTCAACGAGCCAGGGCATTCTCCATGACAGTGAAAACTTGAACGTCATATATGACGTGATCGAATTCAAAAACCCGAATGAATACAATGCGAGAAAAATTAACGAAGAAAGAATCAATGCCGCGAAACAAAAGTTTAGACGTATTTTAAAGAAACTGGCGCAAAATCCCTCTGCAGCCGGGGTTGAGGTAAGGCGCATCGCGCGCCTGTTCGGCAATAAAGGAAACCGTGAGGCTTTCCATAGGGCGATGCACAAGATTCGCTGCCAGATCGGTCTAAAAGACAGCTTTCGTAGAGGGATCGCTTATTCCGGAGCGTACATCGACGAGATGAAGCAGATATTTCGGTCATACGGCCTGCCGCTGGATCTGGTCTATCTTCCCCATGTTGAATCTTCCTTTAACCCCAAAGCATACAGCAAATTCGGCGCAGCCGGCATCTGGCAATTCGTTCGCGAAGCCGGAAAACGATCGATGATCGTGGGCTATGCCCTGGACGAACGATGGGATCCCTTCCGATCCTCCGACGCCGCCGCCCGGCTGCTCGTGCGAAGTTATGAAAAATTCGGATCATGGCCCCTGGCGATTACCGCATACAATCACGGTATTGCCGGGGTGTTGAAGGCCACATGGATAAAAGGCAGTTATGAAAATATTTTTAAACATTACAAAACCGAAAACTTCAGATTCGCATCGAGAAACTATTATTCGGAATTTCTGGCAGCCTGTAAAGCCGCAAAAAACTATAGAACATACTTCGGGGATATCGCGCTGGATCCGCCGATCAACAGTCGAAAAATCGTATTGGCCGGTTATGCCTCCGTAACGGAACTTGCCCGATATTTTGACGTGGATATCGCCACCCTGGCCCGATTCAATCCTTCCTTGAGGCCTCCTGTCTTCAAGGAACAAAAGTATGTCCCCAAGGGATATGCCCTCCGACTGCCCGCCGATGCCGTCCGACGTCGAATGGGCGATTCCAAGGCAATACCTTTTGAAATGTATAAACCCCGCCAGAAGGCCATCCGAATTTATCGTGTCCAAAAAGGCGACGATGTCATAAAGATTGCCGAAATGAACGGTATCAGCGTTGCCGACCTGATCCAGGCCAACAAACTCAACGCCGGTGGCGCCATTTACGTCAATCAGATGCTTCGATTGCCCCTACCCGGAGAAGCCGCTGATTTGTCGGCTGCTGCCCCTATATCTTCCATCCGAACTCATTCACAAAGAGAACACAGCGGCGAAATAAAGGCTGCGCTACCCTCTTTTTCGGACGACGCCGTGATCCCGGCATCGAAAATGGCGATTGATCCAACCGAATTTGGCGGCAATCTCCAAGTTGAACGGATGATCGAACAAAAGGGGAAACCCATCGGCATCATCCAGGCTGAAATCGAGGAAACATTGGGTCATTATGCTGAATGGCTTGAGATCCCTACAAGAATCATCCGGAAATTAAATCATCTTCCCTATGGCCGCCCATTGCACTTGCATCAGAAAGTTAAAATTCCCCTGGACAAGATCTCGAAGGCGAAATTTGAAGAAATGCGATATGAATACCACAGAAAGATCCAAGAAGATTTTTTCAGTTTTTACAACATCGAGGCGTTTCAGATATACCGTCTAAAAAAAGGCGATAACATTTGGACCTTGTGCAACGATACCTTCGATCTGCCGGTTTGGCTGATCAAAATATATAATCCGGACGTTGATTTCGACGATTTAAGATGGTCGCAAAAAATCGTGGTTCCCGTGGTCAAAGCGGTCGCGGAGGCAGATATGCCGTATAGCCATGGACTTCAGGTTCCACTGGAAAATTACAAAAATAAACATCAAGCCAAAGGCTTTGGGTCTGATTTTCCTTATTTGCTGATCGCCGTGACACTGATGATTGCCGTGTTTTTGCCGATGTTCCGGTCCCAACTGATAATGTTAGAAAAAATCAAAGGCGTATCCGATATACTCAAGCGTTTTTGCGGATCTGAAATAATGGAAAGCGATGAAAAATCCATACACCTGAAATTGATAAAAGGAAAAAAGTGAGGATTGGCCGCCTCAGTCCAACACAGCTTGCCCCGTCGTAGCTATCGCGAAGATGGAAGATCGAGCCCGAGGGCAGGTTCTGAAACCACTTCTAATTTAACTCCCGTCCCCTGGGGAAAGAAGACGGGAGCTCATCCATAAAGAAGATCTTATGCTTACGAATTATGCTGCGCTGGAGTAGACCCCTTTGTAATTCACATAAATGTCATAGACCCTTCTCTTGAGCGTCTTTATGCGTTTTGTGTAATCCTTATCGGACCATCTCGGCTCACTGATGGAAAACAGGGCATTGTTGAGATCATCGATCACATGTTCGATTGCCGCACACCATTCATTGGTGCATACCTTTGCCACACTTTTGGCTTCCTCGATCTCTTTTTCCAGTGTATCCAGGGAATTCTCGAGAGCCTCCAAATAGGTTTCCCAGGCTTTATTCATTTCAGAATAGATCGTATCTTTTGGCATTGCCATAATGTCACCCCCCTTTTTTGTGGGATGTTTTCATTGAGTTATTTTCTAATATTCTGTTATTCTTTGATTAAAATCGAATAAAGTTCGATATGATCCCACATCACTTTTATTGAAATTAATGCGCGAAAGGTGAGCCGTCAAGACAACCGGAAACATTTTTAGGAAATAATAAGTAATGGATGCAGTTTTTAAATGCTCGGCATCATGGTTGACTATACTAAATTTATATTTAATTTATGATTTTAGTTTATGGACAACACAGAGGAAAATATCATGGAAGAAAAATCAGAAATATTGAACTCACTGATGGAAGTAATCGGAGAAGAAGGATGCGGCGTGACCTGCGAAGAAGCCGAGGTATTTAAAGACGAGGATGGATGGAAGATGTTTTTGGAAGGCTTCATGGAACCCTGGTATATCGGAAAAACCGTCGAAGAGGCAAAAATCAACATTCGCAAATATGCTTCGATGGGATTCGGTCTGAGTTGACGGCGCATTGAAATGCATCTCAAGCATTCGTCGACATACCGTATTAACTGACATTTTTTGGACATCGGCAGTTTTTCCGGAATATCGCTACTTTGGAGTTCACTTACAATATGGCCGAATCGGAAACAGGTCTCATGAAACGGTGTGAAGGAATGTTCTGCCTTCATGAAAAGGAGAAGACGACATGGATCATTTTATACATCCTGATCATAATGCAAAACAGATAAACATACCTGAAGAGCTTCCGATGCTGCCGTTGCGAAACACCATCGGCTATCCATTTGCCATACTGCCGCTGGTTATCGGTATTCCCCGTTCTATAACATTGATCGAAGACGCTTTGGACGGAGATCGTTTGGTGGGTCTGCTTGCCATGAAAGATCCTTCCATAGCCGAACCCCAACCGGACCAGATCCACGAAACCGGAACCGTGGCGATGGTCTCTCAGGTTACCCGGACATCCGGCAAGATGCTTCAGGTCGTCGTACAAGGCATCGAACGCTTTAAAGTCGCAAAATGGATTGAAACGGGGCCTTACCTCAAAGCGAAGATCGATCTTTCACCCGATGAAATGGAACTCGGCATAGAACTGGATGTGCTGAAACGAAGTCTGCGGGACTTGGCAAAGGAAGTCGTCGCACTTTCACCGCATCTGACCGATCGAGTCGGGGATTTTCTGAATCAGGTGGAAGATCCCCGTTATATGCTTTACCTGGTGGCGGCCAATGCCGCTTTGAAAGTTGAAGATGGTCAGAGACTCATGGATATGGACCGCCTCGAGGATAAATTCACAGCCCTTATTATTTACCTGACGCATGAAAAAGAAATGTTGAAGCTCGGCAAAAAGATTCAGTCAACGGCAAAAAAGGAAATCAATAAAACACAACGAGACTACTATCTTCGACAACAGCTGAAGGCGATTCAAAAAGAGCTGGGTGAAGCCGACGAGCCGATTTCCGTCATTTCAGAATATTCCGATAAGATTGAAAAAGCCAATTTCCCGGAAGAGGCGGAAAAAGAAACTCAGCGCGAATTGAAACGTCTCGGAGGGATGGCGCCCCAGTCTCCGGAATATTCGGTCATCAAAACTTACCTGGATTGGATGGTCGAGTTGCCGTGGAAAGTTTTAAGCGAAGACCAATTGGAAATCAATCATGCGCGCACTGTTTTGGACCAGGATCATTACGATCTCCAGGAGGTCAAAGACCGCATCATCGAGTATCTGGCGGTTCGCAAGCTCATCAAAGATCGCGGGATTCATGACGCAACCTCTGAAACATCCCTTTCAGATGACGCCATGGGTGTTATTCTCTGTTTCACCGGTCCCCCCGGTGTCGGCAAAACCAGCCTGGGGCAAAGTATCGCGCGGGCGCTCGGCAGACGGTTTACGCGAATGAGCCTGGGAGGGATGCGGGACGAAGCGGAAATTCGCGGACATCGCCGCACATACATCGGCGCCATGCCGGGCCGTATCATCCAGGCTATAAAGCGATCCGGAACCCGCAATCCCGTTTTTATGCTGGATGAAGTCGACAAGATCGGCAGTGACTGGCGGGGCGATCCGAGCAGTGCACTTTTGGAGGTGTTGGATCCGGCTCAAAACCATGCCTTCCGGGATCACTATCTGGATGTGGACTTCGATCTGAGCAACGTTATTTTCATTACGACCGCCAACAACCTGGAAACCATCCCGCCACCGCTTCGCGACCGTATGGAGATTATTCATCTGGACGGCTACACGCAGTACGAAAAGATCCGGATTGCACAGGGATTTCTTATACCCCGCCAGTTAAAGGCAAACGGTCTTCGAAAGGAAGAAATCGTTTTTACCGAAGAAGCGCTGCAAAAAATCGTTCATGATTACACCCGGGAAGCGGGCGTGAGAAGTCTGGAAAGACAAATCGGTGCCATCTGTCGCAAAGCGGCTGTAAGTATTGCCGCGGGGAATTCAACACATATGGACATTACTTCCGATATTGTACGAGATTATCTCAAAAAGGAAAAATTTGAGTCCGAATTGTCGGAAGCCATTGAAATTCCCGGCATTGCCACCGGCTTGGCGATGACGAGAGTCGGCGGCGACATCATATTTATAGAAGCAACCCGAATGAAAGGAAGCGGCAAGTTCATACTGACCGGTCAACTGGGCGATGTGATGCGCGAAAGCGCCAAAATTGCTTACAGCTACGTTCGTTCAAAAGTCAACGGGAAGGAGGTCGACCCGGTGCTGTTCGAACAATCGGATGTTCATCTCCATGTGCCGGCCGGTGCGGTGCCGAAAGACGGCCCGTCTGCGGGTATCGCCATGGTAATGGCCATTACGAGCCTGTTCACCTGCCGGCCGGTACGCAGCAATATCGCGATGACAGGTGAAGTCACATTGAGGGGCCGTGTCCTGCCCGTAGGGGGTATAAAGATGAAGGTACTGGCCGCTCACCGTGCCGGGCTTGAAACGGTTATTTTGCCGAAGCGCAACGAACGCGACCTGGAGGAATTGCCCGATGAAGTGCGATCCGATTTGACCTTTCTCCCTGTCGACCGAATAGATGACGCGCTCAAAGCGGCATTGCTTCCCTGCAGAACACCGATGGTAAAACCGGATGTGCCCGCCCAAAACGCCCCACTGCAACCGGAAATGGGGATGCATTAGAGATAAAAAGGGGCACTTCTTTTCGCAGTGCCCCTGTATATTACAAGTCCGCTGATAAGATCAGGTCACTTTAACCTCTACGCCCTCTTCGGTTCGGGATCTAAATGGAATGATGACTTTTAAGACCCCGTACTCGAAACTTGCCCTTGCCTCCGAAGCCTTCACGGGACAATAAAACCGCATGGATGTTACGTATTCAAAGTCATCCTGCGGGGCTCTGATGTAGAAGCTTTCATCGCTCATTTTCAATCTGATGTCTTCTTTTTTTACACCGCCCAAGGAGATTTCCATATGCAAATCAGAACGTTCGAAATCCGGATAACTGAAGATATTCGGTGTGAGCTTAACTTTATCTGCCATTGTCTCTCACCTCCTTTTAGGATTTTTGGATCTGTGATCAGGGGTTGCATCCTATTTTAATCTAAATTGAGCGATTGTCGAGTTTGCTGCAGATACAAGGAAGATGTCTTTCCGCTATAGTCAGCTATGCGGGATGTCATCTGACGCCGTAGATATGGCAAGAACGGCAATCCCGAAGAATTTCAAATTTTAAAAATATAAATCAAAACCACTCATTATAAATATAAGATATTTCATCTCCTTTTAAAATTTGAAACGCTCAGTTTAGATTTAAGTTAAGCATTGATAATATGAATTCAATGCGGCGCCGGGATTCTGAGGGAGCAAAGTGAAGTCGGGGCCCTTGACAAATGGGCGCATCATTAACATTTTTTATTTGTCAGCTGACATAAAAATTTGTTACTATTATTAAAACGAAAGGCGCGGGTACGTGACAAAGATTGCGCTTACGGGAATCAAGCCGACCGGGACGCCCCATATCGGCAACTATCTGGGAATGATCAGACCGGCCCTTGAACTGGCCCACAGTTACCGGGCACTGTACTTTATTGCCGATTACCATGCCCTGACCACGGAACGAGACCCTGAAAGACTGAGACGGCAGACATACGAGGTTGCCGCCACATGGCTGGCGCTCGGGCTCGATCCAAGGGAAGTCATATTTTTTCGCCAATCGGATATTCCCGAGGTTTTTGAATTCACCTGGATTCTGTCCTGTGTTACCGCCAAAGGGTTACTGAACCGGGCACATGCATATAAAGCGATTGTAGAAGAAAATATCCGCCAGGGGAGAAATACGGATGACACTATCAACGCCGGTCTGTTCAGCTATCCGGTTTTGATGGCAGCCGATATCCTGCTCTTCGGGACCCACGTGGTGCCGGTAGGTCAGGATCAAAAACAGCACGTCGAAATCGCTCGGGATATTGCATCCGGCTTCAATTCTCATTATGGAAACGTGTTAACGATTCCCAAGGCGTTGATTCGAAAAGACGTCATGAGCGTGCCGGGTGTGGATGGGCGCAAAATGAGTAAATCCTACCGGAACACCATTCCGATATTTGCAGACGACAAATTTATCCGGAAGCAGGTCATGCGCATCGTTACTGACTCCAAACCACCCGAAGCACCGAAAAATCCGGAGACATGCAATCTCTTTTCGCTGTACCGGCACTTTAGTCCTCCGGAAGACCTTGAAGAAGCGCGAATGCTTTATCTAAACGGGGGCGCGAAGTACAGTGACATTAAAAACAAACTGATTGTACTGCTGCTTGAAAAATTTAAAGAAGGCAGACGGACCTATGAGGTGCTGCTCAATGACCAGGCGGCCATAGAACAAATCCTGAAACAAGGGGCAACCGCGGCCCGAGCGATGGCAAAGCCGGTATTGGCCGACGTGCGTTTGAGCATCGGCATCGACCGTTCAGATCTGTAACGTTATAGAGCGGTTAGCGGTTTAGATCCAGGAAACAAATCGATTCTTTAAATTTGAATTCCCCGCTGCTTGCAGCGCGGGATGAATTCAAATAAAAGATAAGATCCTTATTTAAATCGAAAATGCGGTGCCGCAGCCCTTAGGGCTCTGGCAAAAAATCCGAAATACCCCGCAGCTTGTCGCAGTGAAGCGAAGATCCCGTTCACGGGGCTGCGGGGGTAGTAATTTTAGCTTTTCTCCAACATAGCGGCATAGCCGCGTTTCATAAAATCGTTATACGATTTTATTCTTCAAATGCCAATTTTCAACGAAGGAGGAAAAACAATGGGGAAAAATGTCGCCCAAAAACTTATCGAAACCCATTTGGTCGATGGCAGCATGCAACCTGGGAAAGAAATCGGCCTTAAAATAGACCAAACCCTGACCCAAGATGCCACGGGAACCATGGTCATGCTGGAATTCGAGGCGATGCAGATTCCGCGGGTGAAAACAGAGATTTCAGCCCAATACGTCGATCATAATCTGCTGCAA
>JAJDND010000106.1 GCA_022340885.1 Desulfobacterales bacterium
ATCCCGATACGAGAAAATACACACCGTCGCTGCGCCGATCGTCTACCGAACGCGTTTTCCGCAACCTATCTTTCTGTAAATGTTGAGGGTTTAATATTTTCTTGACAGACGGTCCCTTTGGCCATACGTTGCTTCTCAAAAATGTTTTTTGATGGGTGGACGTTCTCGTCTAAATAGTGTCCATCCATAAATGAGGATTTTTGTTCAAGATCAAGGCATGCGAAAAAAATAGCCACAGGCATATAATTGATATTCCGAGGATTATTTTTTGAGCATAACGCAGTGGTTGGGCAAAAAGACCATTTATGGAAGGACACTAAATAATATCCAGGTCAGAGGATTCGTTTTAACTGCAATGATGGATTATTGGAATAATGGATAAAAAGATCTCCTTTCGGGAGATGTTGGAAACGATCTTCAAAGAAAACCATTCCCTGGTAAAACACATCAGCGAAAAAGAGGCCGAAGGTTTTATCCAAAGGATCCGGAATGCGGAATCCATCTTTTTTTGCGCTCAGGGAAGATCCGGTTTTATCCTGCGTTGTTTTTGCATGCGATTGATGCATTTGGGGTATCGTGTCTTCTTTTGCGGCGAAACCGTAACGCCCGCCATAACCCATCTCGATCTTCTGATTGTCGTCAGCGGATCCGGAGAGACCCCGTCGACCCTTGAAGCGGTGAGGCGCGCCAAAGAATATTCGGCCGAAACATTCGGCATCCTGGGAAATATCGACTCCCAGATCGCTTTTCTGGTGGATCACAGCCTTCACATTCCGGGGACCACAAAGCTGTGCCGCAGGGATGAGCCTGAATCAGCACAAATGGCGGGGTCTCTGTTTGAACAATCCGCATTTCTCTTTTTGGAGACGGTGGCGGCGATGATGTACCAGGCGCGAAAACATGACATCGGAAGCGTTTCATCCAGACATGCGGTCTTGGAATAGAGACTGTTAAGGAGGAAATATGAAACCCATCCTGCAATTGGCATTGGATTTTGTAGATTTGAAACGAGCCCTGAAAAGCGCCCAAGCCGGCGTTTCCGGCGGCGCCGACTGGCTTGAAGCCGGTACGCCGCTCATCAAAAGCGAAGGTCTCCATGCGGTCAGGGAACTTCGGAAGCTCTTTCCGAGCGCTGTCATCGTCGCGGACATGAAGATCATGGACGCCGGAAGGACCGAAGTCGAAACAGCCGCCAAGGCCGGCGCCGATATCGTGGATGTGCTCGGCGCCTCCAGCGACGCCACCATCCGGGAATGCATCCAGGCGGGCAAAAACTACGGCGCAAAAATTGTGGTGGACATGATCGCAGTGGATGATGTTCTGGCCAGGGCCAAACAGGTCGAGGACTTCGGGGCCGACTATGTGTCGGTGCATTGCGCCATTGACGAGCAAATGGAAGGCAAAGATCCTTTCGATATGCTGCGCCAGGTCAGCCAGGCACTGTCCATTCCTGTGGCGGTGGCCGGCGGCATAAATTCAGAAACCGCCGCAAAGGCCGTGGAAGCGGGCGCATCCATCGTCATTGTCGGAGGCGCCATCACCAAAGCCATGGACCCCGAACAGGCGGCCCGGGACATCCGCCAAGGGCTCGACACCGGTACAAGCATCGGCACCACCCTTTTCAAACGAAAGGGAGAGGCGCAGATTCGAGAAATCCTTGAAATGGTCTCGGCGGCCAACCTTTCGGACGCCCTGCATCGGGGCGGCGTTATTCAGGGAATTCGGCCCCTTTATCCGGGTATTCGAATGGTGGGCCGGGCGGTTACGGTCAGAACCTATCCCGGAGATTGGGCCAAACCGGTTCAGGCCATTGACCTGGCGGAACCGGGTGATATCATCGTTATCGACGTCGGCGGAACCGGACCCGCCATCTGGGGTGAGCTGGCAACGCATTCGGCCGTTCAGCAAAAGGTAGGCGGCGTGGTCATCGACGGCGCCATAAGAGACACCCCGGAAATCATCGCCATGAAATTTCCGGCATTCAGCCGGCTGGTGATGCCCAATGCCGGCGAACCCAAAGGCTTCGGAGAAATCGGTGTGCCCATAACCGTCGGCAATGTTCGCGTAGAACCCGGTGACTGGCTTCTTGGAGACGATGACGGGGTGGTGGTGCTGCCGAAAAACATTGCCGTAGAATATGCCAACCGAAGCATGGATGTTCTTGAAAGGGAAAACCGCATTCGGGAAGAAATCAAAGAAGGGAGCACCCTGAGCCAGGTAACGGAACTATTGCGCTGGGAAAAGAAAAAAGGATGATACAACTAATCAGAGGCTTTAAAGATATCCTCCCGGGTGAGGTGGAGCTCTGGCAGGAGGTCGAAAAGACCGCCAAATCTCTTTTTGACGATTTCGGATTCAAAGAGATTCGCATCCCCATTATGGAGCGCACCGAGCTTTTCGCCAGAAGCATCGGCGAGGATACGGATATTGTCGAAAAAGAGATGTATACCTTCCCGGACAGAAAAGGGGATTTGATCACGCTGCGGCCCGAAGCAACCGCTTCCGTCTGTCGATCCTATATCCAGCACAAACTCTATGCAGCGGATCCGGTTCGAAAATTCTATACCATCGGTCCGATGTTCCGTCGAGAAAGGCCCCAAAAAGGAAGATACCGGCAGTTTTATCAAATCAACGCCGAAATTTTCGGCGTAGATTCACCCCTCGTTGATGTGGAGCTGATATTTATCTTAAATACGCTCTTTTCAAAACTGTCTGTCCCCGACGTCACGGCCCATATCAATTCCCTGGGGTGCCCGGACTGCCGGCCGGATTTTAAAACGGCGCTTTCGAAATTTTTAACGTCCGTTGTCGACGATCTCTGTTCGGACTGCGTCCGGCGAAAAGACCGCAACCCCTTGCGGGTGCTTGATTGCAAGGTGCCTTCCTGCCGGGAGGCCTTAAAGGAGGCACCGTCGATTCTGGATTATTTGTGCACAACGTGTATTCAGCATTTTGACACCGTCAAGAATGCCCTGGCGTCACTCGATGTTCCGTTTGTGGTCGATAAACGGCTGGTTCGGGGGCTGGACTATTACACGCGGACAACCTTCGAGATGCAAACCCACGCGTTGGGTGCCCAAAATGCCGTCGCGGGCGGCGGCCGGTATGACGGCCTCATCAAATCCCTGGGCGGACCCGATATTCCGGCAACAGGTTTTGCCATCGGGCTGGACAGATTGACCGAAATCGCCGGTCTAGACCGCTCGGCCCTTTTCAAAACGCCGGATATTTTTATCGCCGCATTGGGGCAGAAAAGCCGAATATTGGCATTTGAGTGGCTCTGTGCGTTATGTCTGAAAGGCGTTGAGACCGAAATGGAATTCGAAGACAAAAGCTTAAAAAGCCAGATGAAACAGGCCGATCGCGTGGGGGCCCATCATGTTTTGATCGTCGGAGATAACGAAATCAAAGAAGGCAGCGTGATTTTGCGAAACATGAAGACAAAAGACCAGGTGTCGATTCCAATTGAAAATGCTGTGGAGAATATAAAAGCTAAAATTTCGTGATTATAAAACTGAATCTTGCACGAGTCGGAGGCTTTCATATGCAAGGCACTTAAGGGCGAAGCCATAGTGAACTATTGCGAGCCCTTAATAACGCAGCAGATGAAAGCCTCCGGCTCGCCCTTTGGGTGAAAATTAATGAGAAATAAGACAACTGCCCAAATACCATTCAGAAAAAATAAAAAATGATTCTCATTAATTTTCATGAAAGATTCAGATTGGAAAGGAGTCAAATCATTGTCAGACAAACTTGGGGATATGAGAAGAACCCATACCTGCTGCGAACTCGGTGCCAATGATGCCGGCGCCGAGGTCGTGCTGATGGGATGGGTGCAGCGACGAAGGGACCACGGCGGCGTGATTTTTGTAGATCTTCGGGACAGGGACGGCATCACCCAGGTGGTGTTCAACCCCGAGGTCAGTTCAATGGTGCACGAAAAAGCCCATGTCCTTCGCAGTGAATACGTTATCGGCATCCGGGGAAAGGTTGAAAAAAGACTGGAGGGGATGGCCAACCCTAATTTGAAAACCGGTGAAATAGAGGTTTTTGCTACGGAGCTCAACATATTCAATGCCGCGGAAACGCCGCCCTTTATGATCGAAGACAACGTGGATGTCTCGGAAAATGTCCGGTTAAAATATCGCCACATCGACCTCAGGCGAACGCTGTTGCAAAAGAACATTATCAACCGGCACAGGGCTGCCGCTTCTGTAAGACAGTACCTGAACAGCCGAAGATTTATCGATATCGAAACACCGGTGCTGACCCGCAGCACACCGGAAGGCGCAAGGGACTACCTCGTACCCAGCCGGGTGAATCCGGGACTTTTTTATGCATTGCCCCAGTCGCCGCAGATTTTTAAGCAGTTGTTAATGATTGCCGGGTTCGATCGCTACTACCAGATCGTAAAGTGTTTCAGAGACGAAGATCTCAGAGCGGACCGCCAGCCGGAGTTCACACAGATCGACATGGAAATGTCTTTTGTCGGAGAAGATGAAGTGATGGACATCGCTCAGGGACTGATGGTCAAACTGTTCAAAGACGTTCTCGACATCGATCTCAACGTCCCCTTCCCGCGACTTTCCTATGAAGATGCCGTGGGCCGGTTCGGCCTGGACAAACCCGATATCCGGTTCGGCCTGGAGCTCGTTGATATTTCGGATATCGTAGAAAAGGCGGGTTTCAAAGTCTTTTCCGACGCCGTAAACAAAGGCGGCAAGGTCAAGGCGCTGAACGCCAAAGGCTGCCTGAATTTCACACGGAAAGAAATCGATGATCTGGCAGATTTTGTCTCGGTTTACCGCGCAAAGGGACTGGCATGGATCAAAGTTCATGAAGAGTCCTGGCAATCTCCCATTGCAAAATTTTTTTCCGATGAAGAAAAAGAGGCGCTGGCCCGGAAGATCGATATGCAGGCCGGCGACTTGGTGTTTTTTGTGGCGGATCAGCCAAAAGTCGTCGACGAGGCCCTTGGCCATCTTCGAAACCTGCTGGGTAAAAAACGCGGCCTTATTCAGGAAAACACGTTCAGCTTTGTGTGGGTCACCCGTTTCCCGCTGCTGGAATATGATGAAAACGAAAAACGGTACCAGGCCCTGCACCATCCCTTTACCGCTCCCCTTGAAGAAGATTATGATTTGTTGGAGAAAGATCCGCTTTCCGTCAGGTCGCGGGCCTATGATCTGGTATTGAACGGATCGGAAATCGGTGGGGGCAGCATCCGTATCCATCAGAAAAATTTGCAGGAGCGTGTGTTTGAGGCACTGGGCATGGATCGAAAAACCTATGAGGAAAAGTTCGGATTTTTGCTCTCGGCCCTCGATTCCGGCGCACCCCCCCACGGTGGGATTGCATTCGGCTTCGACCGCCTGGTGATGATTCTCTGCGGACAATCTTCCATCCGGGATGTGATTCCCTTTCCGAAAACCCAAAAAGCCGCATGTCTTTTGACCAATGCGCCTTCGGAAGCCGGAAAGGCTCAGCTCGAAGAGCTTTCCCTGCGTATCAAGAAGCTGTAAAATCGGAACAGACAGCCCCCGACGGTCCGTATTGTGCGTATGTTGTCAATCGTTTTTTGATTGGCCGATAACCACGGTCCGCCGATAAAGCTTTGAAATTTTATCTGTTATTTTTTCCATGGAATACATTTCGGCAAATTCCCTGCTGTTATCGGACATTACGGACAGCCGTTTTCCGTCATCTAAAAGAGCCGCGACCGCTTCAGCCCAACTTTCAGTGCTCTCGGCAACCTTATAACCATTGTAACCGTCTTTGACCACATCGTAGACCCCGCTGGCGCGTACCGCCACCACAGGGCAACCGCCGGCCATGGCCTCCAGCAAAACCATCCCCTGGGCTTCGGACGTCGAAGCGAAAACGAAAAGGTCGGCGGCCAGGCAGCATCGGGAAACCTCGGGCGGTGGCATATTTCCGGTGAAAACAACCCATCCATCGAGACCCAGCGCGATAACACTCTCCTCGAGCCGCTTTTTTTCCGGACCGTCCCCGATCAGCAGGCATTTAAAAGGGGTACGGGTACGGCTTTTTACTTTCGCAAGCCCGTTGATCAAAAAATCAAGATTTTTTTCTTTGGCCATTCGTGAAACGCTGATCAAAAGTTGTTCGCCCGGATCGACATATCGGCTTCTCAACGCTTGAACCTGCTCGGGAGACCAGCGCTGGTAATCCCCCATGCTGATACCGGTGGGAATTGTTTCAATCAGGGCGCTGACGCCGATGTTTCGAAGATATTCCTCTGTGGAGGATGTGGGGGTGATAATGGCATCGCATTTATTGGCGAATCGCTTGATCAGGAAATGGACTGCAATATTCTTTAAAACCGTACCCGGCAGGGGGATATAATGTGTGTAGCGTTCCATCCGGGTGTGGTAGGTAAAGACGACCGGTATACCGCTTTTTTGGGCCAGCCGCATGCCTTTGGTACCGAGCCAGTATGGATGATGTACGTGCACCACATCACATTCAAAGGCTTTGAACGCCGCTGACATCTTTAGGGAAAACACGTTTGCTATCGGAAATTCGGTCAGGCGGGTATGCAAAAGCGCGGGACATCGATAGATGCTGCCGTCTTCAGGATCTTCCCATGGTTGCGAATAGTCTGGTGCGAAGATCTTCACCGCCGATCCCCGGCGAATGAGCTCTCGATACAACCGGTCGATGGAAAGGGTTACGCCGCCGATAAACGGAAAATAATTATTGGTGAACATGGCGACGCGAAGCGGCGATTTGGACAGCATCTCCTCATCGACGCTGAAATCGCGATATAAATGCTCCTGCCGGATGATCAGAGAATATACCTTCAGCGCTATGAGGCCGATGATGCCGATTATCAGCAAGGAGTTAATCAGACTCATGTAAAAGAATGAATGCAGAAAAAGCTTCAATGTCTCCAGTTTTTCAAGAAAGGCACCCATTCGATGGGGGACAATCACATCTTCAAAGGTCACCCGATCAGGCCCGACCCGGACCTTTACGAATTGATAATGTTCTTCCTGGTCAAGAAGCAATCCGCCGCCGCCGCCCGATATGATATACCGGACCCCCTGCGCGAGGGTTTTATGATAGACGGGATAGCCGTCTGAAAAAACAGCCGTCACCTGGTACCTGGAAAACAGTTGCTGAAGGTTTTGGCTGAGCCTTTTATTCAGGAAATAATGGGCATCATCCGGATCAAACTCAGCCAAAGGAAACAGAGACTGGTCTAAAAACACAAACCGATACCTGTATCTCGAAGCGGTGATCAATTCTTGTGCCAACCACCGCAATTGCCATCGCCACGACGTATAGCCTGTTGAATCAAGGAAAATAAAATAGGTGTTGTTAAGATGGAAGGAAAAAAAATAGGGGCCGAAATGTCGATAAAATCTTCCCGCTCCGAAATCTTCGAGTTCGTTGTGCCCGGCAGTCAACACATACGGCATGCCCAGTTTCTTGAGCCCGCGGTAAAGCAGCCGATACTTGCCCTCGGCACCGTCATAAACGGCATTGCCCACGGATACCATAAAATCAGCACCGCTGTCCCTCATCAGAGGCGCAATGCGTCTCTCGAAAAGCCGCATGGAATTCTTGATATTGCCGACAACAGCAAAACTGTATGCATCTTTACCGTGAAGGCGGGTGGCAATCTGATCGACATGGTCCGCATTGAGGGACTGATAATCTGTTTCATAGATCAGCAAAAAAGCCTTGTATCCGATGAGAATCACCAACAGCAGAAGAATTGCGGCCAAATATATCTTCAATTTCTTTTTGCGTTTCATTGCCGGACGGCCTTTTTGCGGATGAAAAATTCTCTGAAAATTACGATCATACCGATCACCATCCCGATGTAGATCGTTAAAAATCGCCAGGAAAGGGTCAGAAGGGTGATGTCATGTCTTTGCACCAGCTGCGCGAATAACAGCCCATAACCGCCTTCGGCGACCCCTGCCGCTCCCGGTGTCGGGGCAAAGTACATGAAAAAGGTCACCACCACCTGGAAGGCCAGGATGGTCAACATTGGCGCAGGATAGCCCAGCGCCCTGACCAGAACCACGGAAAACGAAAAAAGCAGCAACAAAAAAAGTGCTGTAAATAAGATGGACAGCACTGCCCAGCCCGGGCCGCGCTTGAAATATCGTTTGAATCCCCCTGAAAACAGGTCTAATTCTTGGGAAACCTTCAAGTATAATCTTCTGAACCGCGATCGTGACAGCAGTTTCAGCATATTGAGAAGATACAATCCATAAAACATCCAGCGCCTGATCATCCGGATTCGGAAAAGGACGATCCAAAAAACCGCCAGATAGGCGCAGGAAACACCGGTGACGGCATAAAGAAGACTCCTGTGAAAAAACATGCGAAACGGACCGGGTTCAAGCCAGATGATGACCGGTGTCAGCGTAAAAAGCATCAAGGCGGCCAGCATGGTGCGAATCGATGTGGCCGCTGTCGCCTCTCCGATGGGAATGCCTTTTTGTTTCAGAAAGAAGACCTGAATCACGCCGCCGCCGGTGGCAAGGGGCGTGACATTGGATACGAAGATATTGACGAAAACGAGTTTGAAAATAAACGCAAACGCGATGCGAAACCCCATCGCCCGTATAACGCAATACAATCGCAGTCCGTCCGCCATATAATACAGAATCAGAAGCAATGCCAGGGCGCCGATGATGTGAGCTGAAAACAGTTCCGCCGGTATTCGCAGCCGCCCCTGTGAAAAATACCGGTGAACAAAATACAATGTGGTAAAAGACAACAGAAAAAACAATCCGGCCAGCGCGAAATAGGTCAGGACCCGCCTAAAAATCTGTAAAGGAATATGTTGTGATATAGGCTTCAATCCTTTTATCATGGCATACTGCCGATCAGGGAGATGAGTGAGCCGGTTACAGGCGGAAGCAGCCACCGGGAAATTTTTTTCATATTTTAATATAATTCAGAATCGGCCTTTGCCAACCCATTAAAAAAATAGAAAGAAACGGAATGATTACATCGGGTAGGTCTCTGTCCGTCGGGGAAAATATATTTGTACCGTCGTTCCGAAATTGATGCGAGACCTTTGCAAAACGCCACTTTTTGCCCAATTTCTGCGTCAGGCTCAAATGTTAATCCTCAAAATACTCAATGTATTCCTGCGGTTAAAATTTTCGCCTTCCTTGAACTTGAACAAAAATCAGCATTTTTCAAAGGTCTC
>JAJDND010000107.1 GCA_022340885.1 Desulfobacterales bacterium
GCGAGACCGGTTCGTTCATTGCCGATGATCTGTTCGGGAATGGAATTCAAAAAGTCCTGGATAAAGGCTCTGATGTCCTCTCCCAGCGCAACTCTGAATTCATAGTCTTTTGCCGGGATGCATCTTTTGACTTCGTAAACGACCCGGGAATCCTGCGGGTCGCTCGCTGCAACCACAACCGTCTCGTGATCCTTGATGATGGGAAACCACTGGCTGGCACATAGCATATCGGCATCCAGCCCTGTCAGCAATTCCGGCGGCACGGGAAGTCTCTCGTCATATTCGGCCCACCGGCAATGATAGTACTCGGAAAGGGCTTCGAGAATTTTCCGCCGCGGAACATCATATTCGTGGCGAAGCACCCATTCCAATTCCACATTGCGGCACACCGCATCATGGCTCTTCGCACGGAGTTCTTCCAGGCTTATCTCGCCGGCATCCACCAAAGGCAAAAGCCTTTCCATCCCTTGAGGCGACATATCATTAGAGATCTTCATGACTGAATATCACTTTCTTCCATAACGGGGAGGGGGTTGCATAATCCGGGAACACGATCTCCATATCGGCAAAGCAATACGGAAACGCTTTTTTAATCTTTTCTGCCGGCAGGTGCCAGTAAAAACCGTCTGCGATCAGGAACACTCCCACCAGTATCAGGGCTGCATTGTGAAGGGTCCACAGGAGATTGGCGGAGCCGAAGTAGACCTGAAGCCCCAAGCCTATGGAAAAAAAACTGGCCCCTGTTCTTATGAAAGACATGCCGGTTCTCGACCGGGCCATGACCGTACGAAGCCTCGACTTGACGTTGCGACGGTCGGCAATCAGTGTCCGATCCAGAGCGAGTCCCGTCGTTCCCCATATCCCTAATGCATGAGAACCCTTGATGGTGAGGGTATGGGGAAGGTCGTCCAGATGAAGCCGCTTGTGAAACGGTCGGAACATGAAATCCCAGATGGACACTTTTCTCTGAATGTTTTTGATTGCCTCGGCGCTTACCTTGGATGTTTTCCGGCCCGGAATGTACCAGTAAAAACCTTCCAATGTGATGGCTATGCCAATAAGAATGAGAACCAGATCAAAGATTCTCCATGCGCTGGCAGGGAACTGTCTCAGCAGCGCAATCCCGAGTCCTGAAAATGCGATGCCCGTTCGCGTAAACGCCAGACCGGTGCGGGCACGCGCCATAATCGTACGATAATTGGCAAGGATGGTTCGTTCTTCGGCCAGATCGGTCCTGTCGATGGCCAAAAATCGCCGTCTCGTGACCGGTGTGAGACAATTCCAGCGCCTCCGGAGCGCCTCCGCACTTTTTATGGGCGGAGTTCGTTTAAAAGTGGGCTTGCCATCCTGATAATCGAATTCAAGAACGGTTGTCCCAAACGTGGGCTCCGTCGGAATATAATCGACCCGGGTCTTTTTCACTTTTCTGGCCGGCAGATACCAAATGAGCCCGTCGACGAACATCACGATGCCAACCACCAGCATCAACGCCTCCAGTACATTCAGAATCCCCAAGCCAAAAACCCTGAACAGCACCAGGGCAATGGACACGAAGGCCAGTCCGGTGCGGATAAACGCCAAACCGGTTCTGCCTTTGGCCAGAGACGTTCTATACTGGGCCAGCATCGTTCGCTGATCCGCCAGCCATGTTCGAAGTCTGGCTAGGGGTGTTCTTCCGGCTGACGGCGGAAAATTGTGGTTCACGTCCCAGCTGTTTTCAATCATGAGACGGATGTCGGATGGAAGCGAAACCAGGAATTGAATTTCTGAAACGTTCAGCATTTTTCTTGCTGCTTCGGCAACTTCAGGATTCCGGGGATCGGAAGCGGCAACAAAGGCTTTTTTCCCCCTTACCGAGATGGGGTACCAGAGCTTCTCCATGAGTTGATCCAGCTCCAGCAGCCGGATGATATCCGGTTCAGCCTGAATCATCTCATCGTATTCCAAAGGGGCGACGCCATAATGATCCGAAAGAAGATTCAGCACCTCATGCTTGGACGCTTGCCGGTTTAAAATCAATGTATCCAGATATTCGACGGCGCCGATTTGATCTTTTAGTATCCTGTCCAGCGCTTCTTTGCCGATCCGTCCTCCGTCCTTGATCTCTGGAGCATTTAGGTTTTGGGCATCTTGATCTCGGGATCCTTGAGCCCCGCTTATTTTAACATTCATCGTTTTATTGCGCATCATTTCCTCGCACCGAAAAACAAGATCTGCGAAGCTGTTTATTCGACCGGCCTTAATGTGTACCATGATGAAGTTATTTTCAAGCTCTGATTTTGTTCAGGCTCTCACGGCACGCCATTGGAATGCTCATGCGGCGCCATATGTCCTCCTGCCGGTACGATTGCCGGCAGAAAAAGAGTTGTATATCATATTTCCACGAAAGCTGCAATTCCATCGGTTAATCCTCGCAAACCAAAGGATTCGGTCCGAAGTGAGCGTTCAGGGTTCAGGGGTTCGGCGTTCAGGAAGGGCATTGCACGAAGAAACACTGTGAGTGGATTTCTAAGGGAGAGTTGTAATTTTTCCTCGCCTGAACACCGAACACCTCCATTGAACAGTAAAGACCGAACCCTTTATGAATAAATCAATATTTTAATTGACAAATTTGTTTGAGATGACCAAAATATTTACGTGCTGTAATGCTTATTTCTTTTCAAGCCGCCGCGGAATTCCGCAGTGTAATTTTAATGGAACCACACCATGTTGAGATGCTATGCGCCGATATCATGGCTGTGTTCTGAGTTGAAGATTTCATGAAACTGGTCCATAAAATCATCCTGGGCAATGTTCTGGGTATTGTTACCATTGTCTTGATAGCGTTTTTTTCGTATCATGAGGTTAAACTTATTCAGGCCAAATTGCGTTTTGTCGAGATAGCAGACAATCTCAATGCATCTTTTCTGGAGATGAGACTGTCCGAAAAGAACTATTTTCTGTATAACGATCCGCTGGCGCTCCAGTCGATTAAAAAGGAATTGCAAGAGAGCGAACAAATGATCCGCAGCATGCGGGAAAACATCATCACGGCTGTTGGGACCGAAAATTTTAAAAAGCTCAATTCCAACCTCAAAAGATACGGGAAAGAGGTTGAAAAAATAGATGGTAAAAACACCAAAGTCTTGGAAGCCGGTATACGAGAGGCGGGCAGAGCATTGAGGATGTTTTCCGAAAGCATCATAAAGCTTGAAAGAAACAAGGTAAATCAAATTATTTCCGCTTCAAGCAAGGGGTTGCTTTATTTTTTCTGCCTGGTCCTGTTTGTGGCGACAACCAGCACATATTTATTTTTTTCAAAAATATTCAAATCCCTCCGCCAAATTGAAAAAACAGCCAATTCCATATCCGAAGGAAACTTCCTTGAAACCGAATGCAAAATATCCAATGATGAACTGGGTTCCGCCATGCAGGCCATCAACTCAATGTGCGTCGAACTTAAGACCCGGCATGAACAGCTTATCCAGTCCAAAAAATTGGCGTCTATCGGGGTTCTCACAGCAGGCGTAGCCCATGAACTGGGCAATCCGCTCAACAATATCTCCATGGTCGCCCAAACCTATACTGAGTTGTATGATGAGCTGAACAAATCGGAAAGATTGGATTATATGAACACAGTGCTGGAAGAATGTTCGAGAATAAAGGATATTGTCCAGAACCTTCTGGATTTTTCGAGACCCAAGAAAACGGATTTCAAGGTTTCGGATATCAACACCGTTATAAAAAATTCCCTCAGACTGGTCCAGAATATGCTTCATGTTTCCGGAGTCGAGACCGGGCTGAACTTGCAAAAAGAACTCCCCATGGTTTATATTGATGAGAATAAAATCCAGGGGGTACTGGTGAACCTTTATACCAATGCCATTCAGGCCATGCCGCCTGGAGGTACGCTGTCCATCAGGTCTTTTTTTGAGAATGATTCAGGTCACATCATGATAGAAATCGAGGACACCGGTACAGGTATTTCGCCGGAGTTTATTTCAAATATTTTTGATCCGTTCTTCAGCACCAAAGGTACCCAGGGAACCGGTCTGGGATTGTCTATCAGCTATGGCATTATTAAAAATCATCAAGGAGAAATAAGGGTAAAAAGCGACGTGGGTGCCGGGACAACCTTTACCATAGAATTACCTGTCTATACAGCAAAGGAGGATATGGATGAGTGGTCACAGCATTATGGTAATTGATGACGAAAACATTGTCGGGAAGATGATAAAAGCGACTTTTCAAAAGGAAGGTTATGAAGTTGAGACCTTTTTGCATGCAAAACCGGCATTTGAAAGATTAAAAGAAAGAGAATTCGACGTGGTGATTACCGATCTGAAGATGAAAGATATTGACGGTATGGAGGTTCTTAATACGATAAAACAAGAATTTCCGAATACCAAAGTGATCATGATTACCGCCTTTGCCAGCATGGATGCTTCCATTGAGGCGTTTCGAAAAAGTGCAGATGATTTTTTCCCCAAACCGATAAAAATTACAGAACTCAAAGACTGCATTAAGCGACTATTGAACGGGTAAAGATCAGGGCATATTGACCATACGCAGCCGTTTCGATCCTTAACCGCAAGGTGTTCGACTGATTCTGAAAAGGCGTATTTCAACGTAAATTCAGGCCCGCCAATAGTGACGCAGCGGTTGAGGAGAGTTAGATACCTTTTCCTTTAGATGCCCGATCATATGATGATGTTCGACCGCAATATATCCTTCACGCTGAAATCGCCGGCGTAACCTCGAGATGGGATTCATCGGGCACACGTGCAAGCACTCGGGTACTTCACTGTGGCCCCCCTTCGGCAACTCACCCGTGCATTTCATGAAATAGCTGAAGAATTTTGTTATGTCTTTCGCGCGATAGACAAAAGTATTGTTTGGCGGCATTGCCGCCACCCTTTTAAAAAAGGAGGCAGATCATGATTTTTAGAAAATTGGGAAAACAAGGCCCTACGGTCTCGGCCATAGGATTGGGATGCATGGGGATGTCGGAATTTTACGGCTCAACTGATGAAGACCAATCGATACGCACCATTCATCAGGCGCTGGATTGGGGAATCAATTTTCTCGATACGGCGGATATGTACGGCGTCGGCCACAATGAAGAACTGGTGGGCCGCGCCATTAAAGATCGCCGCGACAAGGTGGTGCTCGCCACCAAATTTGGAAACGTGCGCGGACAGGACGGCAGCTTCATGGGGGTCAATGGGAAACCTTCTTATGTCAAAGCATCGTGTGATGCGAGTTTGAAGCGCCTGAAAGTGGATGTCATCGACCTGTACTATCAGCACCGGGTCGATCCTGATACGCCCATTGAAGAAACCGTCGGCGCCATGGCGGATCTGGTCAAGGAAGGCAAAGTGCGATTTCTCGGATTATCGGAGGCGGCCCCGCAATCGATCCGGCGCGCCTGTTCCGTGTACCCGATCAGCGCCCTGCAAACCGAATATTCGCTCTGGACCCGTGACGTCGAGGAAGAGATTTTGGCCGTCTGCCGTGAGCTCGGGATCGGGTTTGTGCCCTACAGCCCGTTGGGACGCGGTTTTTTGACCGGCCGCATCAAATCGATCGAAGACTTGGAAGAAGGCGATTGGCGGCGCAATTCCCCCCGTTTTCAGGGAGACAATCTGAAACACAATTTGTCGATCATCCGGCGGCTCGAAGAAATCGCGTCCGCCAAAGAATGTTCCCTGGCGCAGCTTGCCCTTTCTTGGCTGCTGGCCCAAGGGCAGGACATTGTGCCGATTACCGGTACCAAGCGCCGCGAGTATCTGGAAGATAATCTCAAAGCCTTGCAGGTACAGCTCAGCAAAGACGATCTTGCGCACATTGATCAGGCGGCACCGCGGGGCGCCGCTAAAGGGTTACGCTACCCCGAAGCTTCGATGAAGGCGGTCAACCGGTAGCGCCTTATATGCCCAATACCTTAACTATTGAAGTCCAGCAATTTTAGAAGGTAATGAGCAATCAGCAGGCGTTTTGTCTATTCAGTGTTCAGCGTTCAGTGTTCAGATTCTGAACGCCGAACTCTGAACACCGAACACTCACCACCGGGGTATCGATACTGTGAAGAGAATTTGTCGAAGCTAAAAAATCAAATAATTTTAGATAATGATTTAAGGAAATTGCGACACGTTCTTGAGAGATATTTTATTGACAACACAATGGGTATGCATTACCTCTTTTATATTGATGGCGTCTGCTTGAGGTATGGACTTACCATATATCGTGAAGCTGCATGCGGTGGTGCACAATTTTTATTTTTCATGATTCCAAACTCAAAAATAAGGAATTCTCATCACTTTACTTCCGATACAAACATTTTTTTAATATCCGTCTAATATTCGCCTAACATTACATCCCTATGGTTGAGCACTTGCAAAGGGAAATCAGTGACCCTGCAAATAACAACCATAGGAGGTGGTGCTCTAAAGTAAATGTGATCTCACGTAACGTTTTGTATTATTTTGCGAATATTTTATGAATTAGGAGGTAAGGTATGAAAACAGTTTTTAAAATAGGTCTAGTGCTTGCATTTGTCCTGGCCGGCGTTTCGGCGCAGGCAACAGATACGCTCAACGGGGCGGGTGCCTCTTTCCCGTACCCCGTATACTCGGCTTGGGCGTATAATTATCATAAGGCCACCGGCATTCAGCTCAATTACCAATCCATAGGTTCAGGCGGCGGAATCCGGCAGATCACCAACAGAACCGTCGAGTTCGGCGCGTCGGATGCGCCACAGACACCGGAATTTCTGAAGAAAAACAATCTGCTCCAGTTTCCTGCGGTAATGGGCGGTGTGGTGCTCGTCGTGAACATCAAAGGTGTCAAGGCGGGCCAGATGCATCTGGACGCCGATGCAGTTTGTAAAATTTTCCTCGGTGAAATCACATATTGGGATGACGCCAAAATCAAATCCATGAATCCCGAATTGACGCTGCCCCATAAGATGATTACCGTTGTTCACCGATCCGACGGATCCGGCACAACGGCGATTTTCACCACCTATCTCAGCCAGGCGTGTTCTGCGTGGAATGATAAGGTCGGTCACGGAACATCGGTAAAGTGGCCGGTGGGCATCGGTGGAAAGGGCAACGAAGGCGTGGCGAACTATGTTCGAAGATCCGGCAATTCCATCGGGTATGTGGAATTTGCCTATGCCAAGCAGAACAAACTCGCCTATACCCTTCTCAAAAACCCTTCAGGTCATTTCGTGGCCCCGAATTTCAAGACTTTCGAAGATGCAGCCGCCACGGGAGATTTCGAGCCGGGAAAAGATTTCTATCTCTGGCTTGTAAATGCCAAGGGCGAAAATGCCTGGCCCATTGCCGGCGCAACTTTCATACTTCTTGCAAAGGAGAAAAAGGAAGCCGACATGAAGACCGTCAAATTCTATGATTGGGCATTCAAACACGGGGATAAAAAAGCCAAGGAGTTGGTGTACATACCCTTGCCGGAGTCGCTAAAGAACAAAATCAGGGCTTACTGGAAAGACCACGGGATTTACTAAACCGGATCGTTATACTTTAGCGTGCGCGAATGGGCCGGGGAATCGCGAACCTGGCCCATTGACATCTTAACAAACATGACACCGTCAACCAAAAAAAACCCGATCGATCTGCTATTTGCCGTCTTGACGGCGGTTTCATCTCTTTCCATCATCCTACTTATCGCCGGAATTCTGGTTGTCCTCGTTTTTGAATCATCCCTTGCGATTCATAAATTCGGCGTCTTCAAATTTATCTTCACCATCGATTGGGATCCGGTACGAAAAATCTTCGGCGCCGCCTCCACACTTTACGGGACCATGGTAACGACGGTTCTTTCAATGCTGATAGCGATCCCCGTTGCTGTCGGCATTGCCGTTTTCATAACGGAAATTGCCCCCGATTTTCTAAAAGGGCCTATCGGGGTGACCATAGAGCTTCTGGCCGCCATTCCGAGTATTATATACGGCATGTGGGGTCTTTTTACCCTGGCACCCATTATGGCCAATTATATCGAGCCCGCGCTCCAGGCGACGTTGGGAAAGCTCCCGCTTTTTTCGATTCTGTTTAAGGGAACCCCGATGGGTATTGACCTTCTGACGGCCAGCGTGATATTGAGCATCATGATCATACCCTTTACGGCAAGCATCTCGCGCGATGCCTTTAATCTCACCCCCGAAGTGGTCAAAGAATCCGCATATGCCCTCGGCGCAACCAAATGGGAGGTTGTCAAGAATGTCGTCATCCCGTATTCCAAACTCGGAGTCTTCGGTGGTTGCGTTCTTTCCATGGGAAGGGCCATCGGAGAAACCATGGCCGTCGCGTTCGTCCTGGGCAACAATCACCAGATCACATCGTCCCTTCTAAACGCGGCAGCGACCATCACCGTGTCTTTGGCCAACGAATTCACCGAGGCGGACTCGGACATCTATCTTTCGTCGCTTTTTTATCTGGCCCTCGTTCTCTTCGTTTTGAGTTTCATTACGCTGTTTATCGCCAAACTCTTTCTCATCCGGGCGGAAAGGAAATATTCAAGATGACCCACGAGACAAAGAGAAAGATCGAAGGGTTCGTTGCGCTGTTTCTAAGCACCCTTGCCGCATTCATCGGTCTGTTCTGGCTGATCTTCATACTCGGAGACGTACTGATCAACGGCATAGGGGCGTTGCACCTGAACTTTTTCTTGAATGACCCGACGCCCGCAGGGGTTGCCGGAGGGGGCTTAAGAAACGCCTTTGTCGGGCAACTCATGATTACCGCCTTTGCCACGCTGATCGGCGTCCCCATCGGCGTTCTCGGCGGGACCTTCCTCGCCGAATATGCGCGGGGTAAAAAGCTTTCACAAATCATCAGCATACTCTCCGATATTATGGTCAGCGTTCCTTCCATCATCGTCGGAACGTTTATTTACGCTTTGATGATAAAACCGTTCGGGCATTTCAGCGGATGGGCCGGGGCGACGGCACTGGCCATCATTATGATTCCGGTGGTCTTGAGAACCACGGAAGACATGCTGTCCCTGGTGCCCTGGACATTGAGGGAAGCGGCCTTTGCATTGGGCGCACCCTACTATAAGGTCATTATTCAAGTAGTCTACCGCGGCGCTGCGACAGGTATATTTACCGGGATACTCCTTTCCATCGCCCGGGTGGCCGGCGAGACCGCACCGCTTCTGTTTACCTCCTTTAATAACAACTTCTTTTCCATGAACATGAACGGCCCCATGCCATCTTTGACGGTGAGCATTTTCCAATATGCCATGGGCCCTTACGATGATTGGCATGCCCAGGCATGGGCCGCATCGCTGGTGATTACGCTCTTTATCCTTCTCATCACCATCGGGGGAAGACTGATTTTAAAATGGAGGTATAAACTTTGACAGATAACATTGCACTGGAGATAAAGGGGCTCAATTTTTATTACTCAGGTGACAGCCTGGCCCTTAAAAATATCAATCTGACCATATATGAAAAGAGCGTGACGGCCCTGATCGGGCCATCGGGCTGCGGCAAGACAACCTTGCTCAGGTGCTTCAACAGGATGCACGACCTCTATCCCAAGCATCGTTATGAAGGTGAGATTCTGCTTAAGGGGCATGACCTTCTTGCGAACGGGATGGATCTCATTGGCTTGAGGAGTCGAATCGGCATGGTTTTTCAAAAACCGACGCCCTTTCCCATGTCCATCTTTGACAATATCGCCTATGGCCTCAAGCTGAAAGGGATCCGAAAAAAATCGGAACTTGAACAGCGGGTCGAAAGCGCCTTAAAGCATGCCGCGCTCTGGGATGAGGTAAAAGACAAACTCGCTCACAGCGCTTACGATCTATCCGGCGGACAGCAGCAGCGGCTGGTGATTGCCCGCGCCCTTGCGGTCGAGCCGGAAATCCTTCTTTTCGACGAGCCGACATCCGCCCTTGATCCGATCTCTACGACAAAAATCGAGGAACTTGTAACGCTATTGAAAAATGACATCACCATTATTATTGTTACGCATAACATGCAGCAGGCCGCCAGGATTTCGGACTGGACAGGTTTCTTGATGCTGGGAGAGTTGATCGAATTCGATGCCACGGAAAAGATCTTCACGTCACCTTCGAAGAAACTTACCGAAGACTACGTAACAGGGAGGTTCGGATAATGACCGTTTTCGAGCCGGGCCCATCTTACCTATAGTCCTTTTTTCTAAAGAAAAATGCCGTCTTGACAATGATACCGGCATCCGGTATCTATCTTCAGGCTGTCACATGCCCCATCACACGATCATCTATCTTTACGACTAACTACAACACTGGTGATGCCGTTGCGAGTACGGCTTGCAAGAGAAGAGAAGTGGACTCTGTCGTCCGGATCAAGAACTATTCATATGCTTATCCAGATACGACCCAATTTGCGATAAGAAACATAAACCTCGACATCGAAACCGGACAGTGCCACTGTGTCAGCGGGCCGACAGGCAGCGGCAAAACAACGCTGGGACTGGCCATTAAAGGGTTGCTGCCGCCGGGGAAAGAGGAAGGCCGGATAAGCGGGGTTAGTGCGACGGAGGATGGCGGGACCGATATCGGCATTGTCCTTCAAAATCCCGAAATTCAGATTCTGGCATCAACCATCGGCGCTGAAATCGCATTCGGATTGGAAAATCTCTGCGTCGATCCGGCCGCGATGCCGGCCAGGGTTGGAGAAGCGCTGGAGGCCGTCGGACTCGACCGGCCCTTCGAAAATGAGACTGCCCACCTTTCCATGGGACAAAAATACCGCCTGATCCTGGCTTCCCATCTGGTGATGAATCCCAGGCTTTTAATTCTGGACGAACCCGCCGGGCAAATGGATCCGGATGGTTTAAAAAAGTTGCTGAAGGTGATACAAGCGCTGAAGAACGCCGGCATGTCATTTCTTTTATTTGAGCACAATCCTGAATTTTTAACAGAGATTATAGATGTTTACTGGCATTTGGACAGCGAAGGATATCTTCGGGCCGGACATTTTAAGATGTCGGTCTATGATCCATTGAGGTCCGGTTCTCCCGGGAGCGGAAGACTTGGCGCGACCGACGGGGAGGTTGTGAGCGTGCGCAAATTGACCGTCAGCGGTGCCGATGGGTCACCCATATTTTCCGATCTTTTACTAAGAGTGGCCAAAGGTCAGCGCGTTACCGTCTATGGCGCAAACGGCACGGGCAAAACGACCCTGCTCCGGTGCCTTGCCGGATTTGTTCAGGCCTCTGCCGGGGATGTGATGGTTTTCGGCAAAAAACCGGTTCCACGCAATCTTCGCGGCAAAGTAGGGTGTCTCTTTCAGAATCCGCAGCAGCAGTTGTTCGAAAATACCGTATATGATGAGGTCGCCTTTCCTTTGAAACGCTACGGAAAAAGAAGAAGTGCGATGGCATCCAAAGTCGATGAGATGCTTAGCATGTGTGAGATCGGCGAGCTTGCCGAATTTTCGCCCCATAAACTCAGCTACGGTCAAAAGCATCTTGTGGCCCTTGCGTCCGTGCTGGCCGCCGATCCGGAACTGTTATTGCTGGACGATCCTTTTGCAGGCCTCGATCAGAGCCGGTGTGAAATGATATTGAACCTTTTGTCCCGGTTGAACCAAGAAAAAGGCTTAACGATTATTTGGGCGTGTCATCATCCGCAGATGTTTTCAGGATGGGCCGATCTTGAATTTCTTATGAAAAGAGGAAAAATCTTTGCGCATTCGTCTTAGGCAACTTTTCGGACTCTCACGACTGTACAGAGGTCAGCCGGGGACCGGAAATCGTCGCATCGGAAGCATTGCCGTCGGCGCAAAACTGTTGGGTTTGATGGTCCTTTCCTTCTTCGCATTCGGAACCCGTACATCTGCCGGTTTGCTATGGCTTACTGGGATTAATCTTGCCCTTTTGTTTGTGTTCCGGTATGGGTTTATCTTTCTGAGACGGGAAATCAAGGTTTTTTTGTGGCAAACGGTCATCATCGTTTCTCTTTACATTTTACGTTTCGGGTGGATTGAGGGTTTTAAGCCGGGGGCCATGATTTCATGGCAACTTTCCCTGACCTATGTGCCCGGTCTCATCTTTGTCAAAACCACGCCTCAACCCCGCATTGTCGAGACATTTTCGGCTGTCGTACCCTATCGCGCGGCTTTTGTGATGGCGACGTGCTTGAAATTTATCCCGCTCATATTGACGGAAATAAGAAATATCTACGAAGGACAGGTCTTTCGCGGTGCGAAGATACTTCGCAAGGACCTGTTAAACCCCATCAACTGGCCGGATCTTGTTTTTTGTCTGGCGCTTCCGGTCATCATACGGAGCATGAATCTTGCAGGGGAAATTACATTGGCCGCCAAGGCAAGGAATTTCGGTTTGAAAAAGAAAAGAACCTGCTGGCCCGGCATTTAGCTGCCATTTCAAAAAAGTCTTTTCGTCCGATATCGGCCTTGAGCCCTCGTCTCAAGTCCTCGACATACTTGAGTATGCCTGCGGGTTGATCCCCGGCCTCGTCTTGATCTCGAACGAAAATCCTAATTTTGAGACGGCTGATAGAAGGAGTTTTATGACCAGGATATCTTTGAAGGAATCTCTTTTTTTGGGTTTTTGCGCCGTCTTCATACTGCTGTCACGGGCGGCGTTGAGACTCCATCTGGGGATCAGCGGACACGTCATGTTTTCCACGATGTTTTTCCTTTTAATCGCCCGCGGATGTGTTCCCCGCTTTTTTGCGGCGACCATTACCGGACTGTTTGCCGGCACGGCCGCAATGGCCCTGGGGATGGGGAAAGGAGGGCCGCTTCTTTTGATCAAGTTTGTCCTGCCCGCCATGGTCGTCGATATCGGCGCCATGGCGCTCCCGTTTATGTTCCAAAGTTATCTCTTATGTGCCCTTGTTGCCGCGACGGCAGCCTCGACAAAATTCATTGATACGTATGTCATGGACCGTCTGGTATCGATGAATCCGGACATCATTCTCCAGCACGCTTTTTTGGAGGCTGCACCAGCGGTTCTCTTTGGCGTGGCCGGGGGTTTGTTCGTGCCGCCCGTGATCAGAAGGTTGAAATCATATGGTGTGATTTGAAAGGACTAAAAAGTTAACTCTCAACCTTGCGCCTTGAACTTTCTGGACGCTGAACACCGAACGCTAAGTTTTTCACTGGGACAGTCGATGAAATCCAAAATACGCCATTCTTGACAATAAGACGGGCATGCATTATTAATAAAAAAAAACCAAGGGTTATTTCGTGATATCCGGCCTAACTAATAAACGTGATGCGTATTGAGACGGGACATATTTGTAAATTGTTCCTGATTTTGAGCACATAAAGAGAATTTTCATCACTTCACTTCTATTCCATCCAGTTTAGATTAATGAACTTAATGATAGGCATCAGAACTGATATTGAAGAAAATTATTTGCTTTTTCAATATCTTGCTGCTTTAAATCGCTTTGACGGTCGCGATGTGGCGGTTGTGATACGATCCGGGCGTTATAAGGATCAGGTTTTTTACGGTGAAACATCCGAGGCTTGGTGAGCTGACCGATGAATAGTGAACAAAAAAAAGAAGGCTTGTCGCCGAGTTCCCCGAAACATCCGGGGTTGACCGCTGCAGCAAACGAGCGTTTCAAGGTCGGCGAAACGGTTTTTCGCCGGCTGCCCCAGCGCTACATCATAAACGAGTCCGGCGACGGCCGTAATCTTACCTGTTTGGAAGCGCCGAATATTTCGGTGCATGTTGAGGCGGGATTGACGGTTTCCGCTTCAACAGCTCACAAGTCTCCTCCGGGTACCATCTATCTCGATGGTGTCGCGGCGTGTGAGCCTTTCATGGATCTTGAAAAACAAATCTATAATTTCGATCACCATGAAGGATGTTTGCGACCTTTTACCCTTTCAACCTGCGAACAGGTACTGATCATGATTTTAAAAGGCCTGGATCTCCGTGGCAGAGATTGGCGGATTTTCGCTAACGAGCCGGATTTGGACACCGTCCTGGCCATTTGGCTGCTTTTCAACCATATCCGCGTGGGCCGAAAGGATTCGGATGGGTTGCGAAGATTATATGCATTGGTGCGGCTTGAGGGCATCATCGATGCACACGGGCTGGAGATGGCGGGATTGAGCGCATTTTCCCCGGACCTTTTAAATAAAACCAAAAAGTTAATCGATTATTTAAGAGCGGAAGAGGTCAACCTGAAAAAGAACGGCGTCTGGGAGGAAACCGACTATTTGGAGTATACCTCGTTAATATTGCATAAAATCGACAGAATCATTTATAAATCGGGTGATTTTGACGATTTTAAAGAATTAAAGGAGCTGGCTCGGGCGGAAATCAGCGATCATCGAATCGCGGTCGTCGTCGACGCCGAATTGGGGATATACGAACTCGAACCCTATCTGAACCGCATATATGGCGAAAACCTCGGGATTGCCATTTTAAAAAAGGGGGAAGGAATTTACACACTGCGTCGAATGGATCCGTTTATGCCGGTGGGTCTGAATAATGTCTATCAGAAATTAAACTCGATCGATCCCGACGTAAGCTGCCGAAAAGACAGCCGCCAGTGGGGGGGATCCGATGATATCGGCGGCTCTCCGCGCGGAATGCCGACCAAACTGACCCCAAAAGAAATTGTTCAAGCCTGCCATGACGCGTTTCAGAAGACCAGCTTTGTCTATCATACGATTCGTTTTTTCTACGGGCTTTATTTGCTTGGGATAATCCTGGGCGCCGCTTTTATCTGCAGATTTTTCGTGTTATCTAATCTTTCCATCGTCGGCACAGACCGCATCCATTTGATATTCAAGTCCAATCTGCTTTTTTTCGTGTCGTTGCTTTTTTTTACGATCTTGATTTTGGTGATCATTTCCCGGGAAGAATGGCGGCAATTCGGCGTCAGAAAGCCCACCGGAAAAGACTGGTGGCTCATTTTGCCCATTGTCATCCTTGCCGCTTTTGCCAGAGGGGTATATGTTCCACAAAGATTCTTTTCCATACTCGGTCCCGGCAGCATCCTGATATACATGATGGTTATCATACCCCTGGCCTCGGAACTGCTTTTTCGCTGCCTGGTATACGGCATCTTGGCAAAGGGAGCATCCACTCAAAACTGCCGAAGCGGATGGTTTTTTTCCTATCCAATGGTGAGTTCGGCCTTCTTGTATGCGGCATTTATCGCCTATCTGGAGTTTTTTCCGAATATCCAGGGAGACGCCTTGTCCTTAAAGGCCATATTCAGTTGTTTATTTGCCGCCACGGCCTTCGGCATAGCCCAAGGATTCGTCCGGGAAAGGTCCCAGAGCGTTTTTCCCGGCATCCTTTTTCATTCCGCCGCCGTCGGTATTTTCGTTGTTTGGAATTTTATCTATTAGTGTTTAGTATTTTGAGTTTAGATTAAAACATGTCGTGCAATCATAAAAAATTGGACTTCGACTTCTAAAAACTAAATACTCGAAGAATTCGAAAAAAGATCAAATTCTTGTCTGCCATCAAAACCCGTCCCTTATCATCGTTTTATAAATTTCTTCCTGTTCGTTTAAAATCTCACACAAAATATCGATGGTGGTCATGGGATTCATGATCACCGTGCGAAGCACGACGATATGTTGCCCTGGAAAATCTTTAATGTCGAGGGTCGTTCTGGAGACAAAACTCTTTCCGGCTTCCCGCTGGCGTCGCTGAATTTGACGATTGATGTCGTTCAGGGTTTCGTTGATCCTCACCCTCTGCCTATCATCACTTCCGGCGAGTTTTTCTTGAAGATCAAAGGGGCAGAAACGATAGGTCAAGATGTTGAGTTCAGGTGATGTAATAAGCTGAAAATCCTTCCTGTTTTCTATTTCATCGGCGAACTTCCGCGCGGTTTCGATGCCGTGGTCGATGAGCAGGGCATATCCCCGGCTCCCCATAATTTTAAGTGCGCTGTCGAGTATCAGGGAGTTGGCCTCCCGGGATCCGGAAGGCGATTTGATGCCGAGATCCACGGAGCCCGGCCGGTTGACATAATTGGCATGATAAATGATGTTATCCATGATCGCGGGATCTTTGAAATAAACCATGCCGGAGCTCATGGGCATGTAAAACTGTTTGTGACCGTCGATGGTGACCGAATCGGCATGTTCGATGCCCGACAACAGGTGACGGTACTTTTCCGACATCAGCGTCGGGCCGCCCCATGCGGCATCTACATGGAAATGGATGTTGTGCTCACCACAGATACCGGCCATTTCCCGCAGGGGATCCACGGATCCGGTTTCCGTGGTTCCGGCAATACCGATCACCGCAAGGACGGCTGCTTTTCGGGGACCTTTCAACAGCGTGCGGATGGTTTCTTCAAGCTTGACCAGGTCGATTCGGTTATTTGCATCCACATCGACGGCAATGATATTCCGGTTGCCGAGGCCGAGCAAACCGCCGGCCTTGTTGAGGGAATAGTGCCCGCGTTTTGACACGAGAAGAACGCAGCGGTGGATTCCGTAAGCATCGTATGCCGCCTTAAGGCCTTCTTTTTCGACCCCTTCGAACCCGGTTTTAGGGGATAGCAGCGCATTTCGAGCCACCCACAACGCCGTCAGGTTTGAAAGGGTGCCGTTTTCGGTGAAGCAGCCCAGGGTGGTATAGGTGCTCTGGATGTGCTCTTTATAAAATGCGTCGCTTTGTTGATAGATCAAACGGTGAATTTTGGCCAGCACCTGTTTTTCCACCACCGACACCACCTTGGATGTTTCGATTTTAACCAAATTTTGGTTCAACGCCGCGACTATGGTTTTCAGGTGGACCATGAAAAACGGGATGGCCGAGGTCATGTGACCCACAAAATACGGCGAAGCGACATTGACGGCGTGGGGGGCGATGTCTTCGATCAGATCGGTGATCACATCCGCCAGTTTTTTGTCCGGATTTTGACTGATCAGGCTGTTCGTAAACCGATCGGCCAGATGCTTCAGACTGATCGCTTCGGTAAAACCGACATGTGTTTTCAAAAAATCCTGAAGCCCGAAAAGGATCTGCTCCATGTACTTGATCAGCGTAGATTTGGCAGCATCGCTTTCCGGTTGGATAAAGGTTCGGGTCAACGCCGGCCAATCGGCAACGAGTTCTTTTTTTTCAGTGGGGGATTTTCCTGCCATGGTGATATGTGGTGTTTATGTCCTGCCGCAAATGAAGATTTGTTGTTGCAAGAATCATTCGAGATTCGGGTGCCAAGTATCCGAATGCTATTAGCACGACCTATTGATATTGCCAAGTAAATCTTTCAAAGCATTATAAATTGCCTATTGCCAACCTGCGGTTAACTATAATACTATTTGGCGTCCAATAAGGATCCCCACATTAAAGAAAGGTTTATTGCTCGAGGCTTATGGAAAACGAAGTATTTCTGCAGGAACATAAATATTATAGAAGACTTATCGAGAGTGTAACGGATTATGTGGTTGCCGTCAATCGCAACTATCAGATCATTATGGCCAACGAACTTTTTAAAAATGAGTTCGGAATGCAGCCCAATGATTTCTGTTACAGAGTATGGAAAGACAGAAAGGAGAAATGTAAAGACTGCCTGGTCGCAAAAACATACCGGGACGGATGGGGACACTGGAATGTCGAAAATGTCACCATGAAGAACGGCAGAGTCGCCAAAATGCTGATTAAAGCGATTCCGGTCAAAAATGAACAAGGCGAAGTGGTTTATGTTCTGGAAAGAGCGACCGATATTACGGAAAGGCAGCACATTCAGGAAAACATCGATAAAATTGTGGGCAATCTCGAAGATATGCTGGCCAATCGTCTGGAAGAGCTGCAAAAATCCGAAGAGAAATATCGAACCATATTCGAGCGGTCCCGGGATGCCATCATTCTCACCAACCCTACTGGCGGCATCGTGGAGGTCAACCAGGCCGGTGTACATATTCTGGGATATGAGACCCAGAAGGAAGTACTGGCGCTGCAATCAGTTTCAAGGCTTTTTGAAACCCAAGAATACTTTAGATTTCAGGAAAAGGTTACGCGTGAAGGCTTTGTCAAGGAGCTTGAAACCCGCCTGTTCGGGAAAAATGACCGGACGTTCGATGCGCTGATCACGTCCAATGTGATGGTCGACGTTACGGGAAGAATAACCGGTTATGTATTGATCATAAGAGATATTACCGCAAGGAAGATTTCACAAAGGCAAATCGAAAAACGTAATATCCGGTTGAATATTTTAAATGCCATATCCAAAAGCGTCAGCAGCAGTTTGAATCTTGATGAGATTTTAAATAGCGCTATCGATAAAATTCTCGAGGTTCTCGAATCCGACAGTGTCAGGATTTATCTGCTGGACAAAAAAAGAAAGGTTCTCAAACTGGTGGCGCACAAAGGTATTTCAGCCAAATTGATTAACGAACCCTTTATGCAGTATCGTGATCCCGGCGACGGGTTGTTGGGTCAGACCATACTGGACGGCGAGACCCGATTGGTGGACAATTTTTTGAGGTCCCAGGATCCTTATGTCGATTCGATTATCGAAGAGGGCCTTCATTCCACCGCTTATATACCGTTGTCCACAAAAGGGGTGTTGATGGGCGTCATGTGTGTGGGCAGCCATTATCCCGTTGAGTTTGCATCCGGATATATTGAATTTTTAACGGCTATCGGGAGTCAGATCGGCGTTGCCGTGGATAATGCAAACTTATATGAAAACATAAAACGGGCCTATGAAGATCTCAAAGATGCCCAGGAACAGATTGTCCAGTCGGAAAAACTGGCCTCCCTTGGGAAATTGGCCGCCACTATCGCCCATGAGATAAACAATCCCCTTGCCGCAGTTCTGACCTATATCCGCCTGATGATAAAACTAAAAGACCGGAATCAATTTTCTTGCGAAAGACTCGATGACATTACCCGGTATTTGGCCACCATGGAGTCGGAAACCGCCAGATGCGGAGAGATCGTAAAAAATCTTTTGGCATTTTCCCGCCAGTCTAAAATCACCATCAAGCGCCATCGCGTTGCCGACATTATTGACAGGACCTTGAGTCTGATTGCCCATGATCTGGAAATGAAAGAAATCCATTTGAAAAAGATCATCGAGCCGGATCTGCCAGATGTTCATTGTGATTTTCAGCAGATTCAACAGGCCCTGTTAAATCTTATGTACAATGCGTCAGACGCTATGGTTCAACGCGGTACTCTGACAGTGACCGCCCGTAGAAAACCCGGTGCCGAAAAGTTTCTGGAGGTCATGGTTTCGGATACGGGACGAGGCATTACCGATGAAGACAAGGAAAAGATATTCGATCCTTTTTTTACAACAAAAGAAGAAGGGAAAAATGTGGGCCTTGGTTTATCGGTGGTTTACGGCATTATTACGCGGCATAACGGAACCATAGAATTGGAAAGCGAGGCCGGAAAGGGGAGCACTTTCACGGTGGGTCTGCCATGTGGCTGAGTTCGGTAAAGGCGATTTGATTTAAAACCAAAAGATGAAGGGAAGGAGCCGACAATGACCAAAAACCCACGAATTCTTGTTGTTGATGATGAAGCGCCGATGCGAGAAGCGCTTTATGACTGGCTCAAGGAGGATGGTTATGAGGTTGGTTTGGCTGAAAGCGGAAAAGATGCCATTGCCATTGCCTTGGAAAAAAGCTGGGACGTCATATTGCTGGATCTGAAAATGCCGGGCATGGATGGATTGGAAACCTTGAGACAGCTTAAGGGAAAAGCGGTCGGAACAGATGCCGAAATACTCATGATGACCGCCTATGCCACCGTAGATACAGCGGTTCAGGCCATGAAAGAAGGGGCTTTTGATTATCTTGTCAAACCCTTTGCCCCGGACGAGATCGAAATGCAAATCAAAAAAATTGTCGCCCACCGGGAATTGGTTCTCGAGAATATATTACTGCGCCAGAAGCTGGAGGAAAGGTCAGAATATGATGAAATTATAGGAAAAAGTGACGCCATGCAGGAAATTTACGATTTGATTTCCCAGGTGGCGCCCACGGATTCTACCGTACTGATAACCGGAGAAAGCGGTACGGGTAAGGAATTGATCGCGCAGGCGATTCACGGCAACAGTCTCCGCTGCTACATGCCGTTTATCGCCGTAAGTTGCGGGGCGCTTCCCGACTCTTTGCTGGAGAGTGAGCTGTTCGGGTATGAAAGAGGGGCCTTTACAGGCGCAGAGCATACCAAAAAGGGGCGATTTGAAATGGCAGATACGGGAACACTTTTTCTGGATGAAATCGGCGATATCAGTTTAAAGACGCAGGTGGATTTATTAAGGGTTTTGCAAGGAAAGTCGTTCAGGCGTCTGGGGGGGCAGGAAGAAATTGAAGTGGATGTGCGTATCTTAGCAGCGACCCATCGAGATTTGAAAAAGGCGATCTCTGAAAACAAGTTCCGTGAAGATCTTTTTTACCGTTTGAATGTCATTTCGATTCATGTCCCGCCGCTGCGAGAACGAAAAGACGATATTCCGTTGCTGGTAAAAGCATTTATACGCCGGTATTGTTTGGAAATGAATAAGGAACGGGTAAAAATCGCGCCGTCCGCCTTGAAAATGTTGATGGATTACGACTGGCCCGGAAATGTCAGAGAATTGGAAAACGTTATTGAAAGAGCGCTGGTGATTGGCCGGGGTAAAGAAATCGTTACGGATGACCTTCCGTTTACGCGTAAAGAACTTGCGTCTGCTGAAATTCCCAAATCATTAAAATCAATGGAAAAAATGCATATCAAAGGAATCCTTGAGGAAACGAATTGGAACATCAGCAAAACCGCCCGTTTGTTGGAAGTTGATCGGCAGACGCTCTATAATAAAATTGAAAAATATAAGATTGAAAAGGAATCATAAATCGATTTGCCAGACTGGGTTACCATCTGTCCTGTAGGTTCGGTTGACCAAGAGGTTCTTGATCACATTGCAAAATGTATTTCGATCCGCTGCGGTCTTTCCTGCGGGGTTTCCATGGAAATGGAAAATCCTCGTTATGCATATAATGATGTCCGGTGCCAGTATGACTCAAAGCTGATATTAAAACGCCTCATTCAACAAAGCCCCAATAATACCCTTAGATTTATCGGTGTTACGTCAGTGGATCTGTATGTGCCGATCTTAAAGTTTGTTTTTGGCTTGGCACAGATCGACGGTAAATGTTCCATCATATCCCTGCACCGGCTTTATCCCATGTTTTATGACCAACCCGACGATCCGGATCTATTCTTGTCCCGGGTGGAAAAGACGGTTTTGCATGAGTTGGGGCACTCATTCGGCATAACCCACTGCAGAGATCGACACTGTGTGATGTATTCCTCGGTCCGGATTGAAGATACGGATTTCAAATCCGCAGATTTTTGTCCCACCTGTATGGAATTGTTTCATTGGTTTCTTAATAAATCCTCGCGTCCATCACGATAGCCTGAATTTTTGAATATTCGGTGATTGAGGTATGCCGAATATTTCGGCGGACTGTCTTTTTTTTCGACAATGCTTGAATATGTTGAAATAATAGAATGTTATCTTCAAACCCATTCTATTTGGACAAATGAATGCCGAAAATTTCGGCAATATTCTTCTTGAGACAACACCGCAATCAAGCTGTTCTTTTGAAATTATATTTAAGTAAAATCAAATAGTTATATTGACTTTCCCGCGTCTTTATCGATTTTGGCACAGACCTTGCTGATAAAAATAATAAAGTGAAAAAAATTAACACATCACATCATCATTTAAAAAGGAGGAAATAAAATGGAAGCCAGCAGAAAGAGGGAGTCGATGAAAATCGTACCGCCGGGAAAGAAGAAATGTGTATGGATGGAGGCCGGAGTTGTTTCCTATAAACTGTGCGACAACAATTTTGACTGCTCTACCTGCGTATACGACCATGGCATGCATGAAAGGGTTGCCCGGTATAAAGAAAAAGTTGCCATGCAACCTGTTGAAACAACGCCTGATAAATTTACCGAAACATGGGCGGACAAGATGATGCAGCTTCCGGCCAGCCGTCGTAAATGCCGCTATATGATCACCGGAGAAGTGGTTCGCAAAATATGCCCCAATGCCTATGAGTGCGGCACATGCTCTTTTGATCAGATGATGCAGGAACGACTGCAGACAGATACGCTTCCGGTGCATGCCGTGAGCCAGGAAAGCGGGTTTGAGATGGCCGAAGATTTCTACTACCATGAAGGCCACACGTGGGCCAAACCGGAATACGGCGGACGTGTGCGGGTGGGGCTGGATGATTTTGCGCAAAAACTGATCGGCCGACTCGCGAGGATTGAACTGCCGAATATCGGACAGGAAATAATACAGGGTAAGGTGGGCTTTCAAGTCAGACGCAATGGCGAAATCGCCAAAGTGCTTTCTCCCATAGACGGTATCGTGACCAAGGTGAATGACGCGCTTCGGGATCAACCTGATCTGGCCAATGAATCTCCCTATGAAAAGGGGTGGCTGTTCACCATCGAGCCGACAAAACTGCGCAAAAATTTAAAAGAACTCTTCTATGGACAAGAAGCTCATAATTTTATCAGCGAGGAAAAAGAAAAGCTCTTTGCCATGGCCAACCAGGATCTGCGCGTGGCTGCAGACGGCGGTGGTTCGGTCGAAGATATTTCCCAAGAACTCGAAGGCGAAAAATGGGCCAAGTTTGTCAAAAACTTTCTTAAAACCTGATTGTCATTTTAAAGACGGGCGATAAAAAATACCCCCCTGCCGGGTTGAACGGCAGGGGGGTATTTTTTTGGATAACATGCTGGATTTTAAGCACCGGGTTGATCGTAGTTCCTTATTAGTTGAAGTTAAAACAATCCGAAAATTTTTGGCTATTCCGCATCCCGGCGCGGCAAAATTCCGTGCCCGCTGTTGAATGATTTTTTATGTATAAATCAATAATTTTGGTTGACAAAATCGTCCTTCAAAGGGTAAAAAACTTCTTTGTTTGCGATCCGGAAGTTCGCAAGTCAACGGCATCCGGTTTCAATCTTCCTTACTTACTTTTTAAAAACAAAATTAAGGAGCATCGTATGACCGAGAAAGTTAACGGATCAGTAATCGTAGTGGGTGCCGGCATTGCCGGTATGCAGTCTGCATTGGATCTTGCCGATTCCGGCTTTTATGTTCATCTGGTCGAAAAGTCGCCGGCGATCGGCGGTGTCATGGCGCAGTTGGACAAGACCTTTCCCACCAATGACTGTTCCATGTGAATTATTTCTCCCAAGCTGGTCGAGGTCGGCCGGCACATCAACATCGAGCTTCATACCTGTTCAAACGTTGAAAGGATTGAAGGCGAGAACGGAAACTTTCACGTTACCCTAAACAAAACCCCCCGCTATATTGATTCCGACAAATGTACCGCCTGCGGTGATTGTGCCGGCGTGTGCCCTGTAACAATACCCAGCAAATATGATATGGGCCTGGCAGATCGGAAGGCCACTTACAAGCTGTACGCCCAGGCCATCCCGGGCAGCTTTGCCATAGAAAAATTTGACACGGCCCCGTGCCGGATGGCGTGCCCGGCAAATTTGAATGTCCAGGGATACGTGGCCATGGTCAAGCAGGGAAAATACGAGGAAGCCGTCAAGATCATCATGGAGGATTTGCCGTTTCCAGGCATCCTCGGGCGAATCTGTCCCCATCGCTGCGAAAAAAGCTGTCGCCGGCTTGAATTGGACTCGTCGATTTCCATCCGCGAGCTTAAACGGGTGGCTGCGGATCATGTGGATCTGAGCAAGCTTCCGGTTCCGGATATTACACCCAGAAATGAGAAAGTGTCGATTATCGGGGCCGGCCCTGCAGGTCTTACCGCAGCCTATTTTCTGGCCATCGACGGGTATGAGGTGAGTGTTTACGAATCCATGCCCGAGCCCGGCGGAATGATGCGATACGGGATTCCCGAACACCGGCTGCCGCGGTCGGTGCTGGATGCGGAGATCGATAATCTCAAACGATACGGGATAACAATTCATACCAATACTGTTATCGGCAGGGACCTGACCCTTGAAGAACTCCGCGAGCATGGGGCAAGTGCCATCTTTTTGGCCATCGGGGCGTGGAAAGGCTTGAAGCTCCGGATCCCCGGGGAGGAGACCGCCGAGGGGATTTCCGATGTGACGACCTTTTTGCGGGAGGTGCATCTGGGGAATTTAAAGCAGCTTTCCGGGAAGGTGGTGGTCATCGGCGGTGGCCATTCGGCGCTGGATGCCGCGCGGGTGGCACTTCGGCTGGGTGCGAGCGAGGCGCATATCGTCTACCGCCGGAGCCGGACCGAGATGCTTGCGGAACCCGAGGAAGTGGAAGAGACCGAAGTCGAAGGCGTCAAGATCCATTTTCTGGCGGCGCCGATCAGCATTGGCAGTGAAAACGATAAGGTGACGGGTATCGAGTGCATCCGGACCCGGTTGTCCGATATGGACAGCACCGGCCGTCGAAAGCCGATTCCCATAGAAGGCTCTGAATTTTTTATCGAAGCCGACCATATTATCCCTGCCATCGGACAGGAGCCCGATTTTGCCGGTTTAACCCAAAAACTGAATCTCAACGTGTCCAAATGGGGGCTTTTGGAGGTGAATCCCGAAACCCTTCAAACAAACATTCCCGAGATTTTCGCGGGCGGGGATGTGATTTCAGGACCGGCGACGGTGATCGAGGCGGTGGAGGCCGGCCAACGGGCCGCCAAATATATCGGGCAGTATCTGCAGGGCAAAGTCCTGCCCACTGAATGGCAGGAAGAACCACCCATGGGCACGAACTGGCAAGCGCCGTCAAAAGACGAACCCATGAAAGATCGGCTGAAGGTTCCGACGCTGCCAAAGCAACAAAGGCTGTCGGGATTCGAAGAAGTAAACCTTCAGGTGGATGAGACATCGGCCCAGGAAGAGGCGGACCGGTGCCTGGACTGCGGGGGCTGCTGTGAGTGCTATCGATGCGTCGAGGCCTGCGGTCCACAGGCCGTCACCCTGGAAACCCATGCCCAAAAACCCGAGACGGTGGAACTCGAGGTGGGGTCGGTGATTCTGGCGCCGGGATTTACGCCGTTTGATCCTTCCAAGTTCGACAATTACAATTACGCGAAACATCCCAATATTGTCACGTCTACGGAATTTGAACGAATCCTGTCGGCCACGGGCCCTTTCATGGGGCATCTTACCCGGATATCGGACAAGAAAGAACCCAAAAAGATTGCATGGTTCCAATGCATCGGTTCCAGGGACCTTAATCGCTGCGACAACGCCTATTGCTCCTCCGTATGTTGCATGTATGCCGTAAAAGAAGCGGTCATCGCCAAAGAACATGCGGATTATGATCTGGATTGTGCGGTCTTTTTTATGGATATGCGAACGCCGGGCAAGGATTTTGAAAAATATTACAATGATGCCGAAAACAAACACGGCGTCCGGTTTATCAGAAGCCGGGTTCATACCATCGATCCTGTTCATGGAACCGATGACCTTGAGGTTCGGTATGTTACGGATAAGGGTGAGCTCAAAACCGAGATCTTCGACATGATCGTCCTTTCCGTGGGTATGGAAATATCACCGGAAATGGTGGATATCGCAAACGATCTCGGCATAGAACTGACGGATGGGAAATTTTGTAAGACATCGGATTTTCAATCTTTTGCAACATCAAGAGATGGTGTTTTTGTCTGCGGCGCATTTCAGGGACCCAAAGATATCCCCGAGTCTGTCATGGAGGCAAGCGCCGCAGCCTGCAGCACCGGCGTTAATCTGTCCGCGGCCCGGGGCGCTCTCGTCAAAGAGCGGATATTCCCCGATGAAAGTGATATTTCCGGCGAGGAACCGCGCATTGGCGTGTTTGTGTGCAATTGCGGCGTTAACATCGGCGGTGTTGCCGATGTGCCGGCCATTGCCGAGTATGCCAAAAACTTGCCCAATGTCGCCTATGTAGAAGAAAATCTTTTTACCTGCAGTCAGGATACTCAGGATAAAATGGTCGAAGTTGTCAAAGAACAACATTTAAACCGCATTGTTGTTGCGGCCTGCACCCCGCGAACCCATGAGCCGCTGTTCCAGGAGACCATACGAAATGCAGGTTTGAATCCGTATCTTTTTGACATGGCCAATATCAGAAATCAGTGCACTTGGGTTCACTCCAATGATAAGAAAACCGCTACGGAAAAATCCAAGGATCTCATTCGGATGGCCATCAACAGAGCATCTTTGCTGGAGCCGATTCCAGCGGTTTCCGTGGACATCAATAAATCCGCTCTGGTCGTCGGCGGCGGCGTCGCCGGCATGACTGCAGCACTGAGCCTGGCTGACCAGGGCTTTCCGGCAACGATTGTGGAAAAATCCTCAGAACTCGGCGGCGTTGCAAAGGATCTCAAAAAGACTTGGAAGGGACGGGATGTTCAGGAATTCCTCTCAGGTCTGGTGAATAAAGTAACCCGGCACCCGGGCATCGAGGTGCTAACGGATTCGGAAGTCACTGACGCATCCGGATTTGTGGGTAACTTCGAGACCCAGGTGTCGAACGGAAACGGGACAAAATCGGTGAAACACGGGGTAACCATTATCGCCACCGGCGGAAAGCCGGCGGACGTCGACGAGTACCTTTACGGTCAAAATCCCCGGGTGACCCGCTGGCATGATCTGGAGCATGATCCCGATAAATTAAAGGATGCCGAAAGCGTGGTATTTATCCAGTGCGTTGGATCAAGAGACGACAACCGGCCGTATTGTTCGCGGATTTGCTGCACGTCTTCCATCTTACAGGCCATTGCCATCAAAGAAGAACACCCTGAAACCGATGTGTTTATCCTATACAGAGATATACGGACTTACGGTGAAAGGGAGGCGCTTTACAAGAAGGCAAGAGAAATGGGGGTTATTTTTGTCCGCTATTCTCTGGACAACAAGCCCAAGGTTTCTGAAGTCGAGAACGGGCTCGAAGTCGATGTGTTTGACCCTGTTTTGCAAAGAAGTTTAAAGATTAAGGCGGACTACGTCAATCTGGCGACGGCGATTGAACCGGCGGATAATATGGCGATATCGGAATCTTATAAAATTCCCCTCAATGCTGAAAAATTTTTCATGGAGGCCCACGCCAAATTGCGGCCGGTGGATTTTGCCACCGACGGCATTTTCCTGTGCGGGTTGGCCCATTATCCCAAGGGAATCGACGAAAGCATCGCCCAGGCCATGGCCGCCGCAGGTCGGGCCACGACCGTTTTGGCAAAGGATTCCGTGCAAATTTCACCGCTGGTGTCTCAGGTGGATGCCGATCAATGCATCGGTTGCGGCTTGTGCACGGAAGTTTGCGCGTTTTCGGCCATCGAACTGGAAGAGATTGAAGGAAAGGGCTATCGCGCCAAGAATATCCCGGCGTCCTGCAAAGGATGCGGGCTTTGTGCGGCATCATGTCCGCAGCATGCCATCGATATGCTCCATTTTCGGGATGCGCAGATTATCGCATCGGTATGTGCGGCAGTTTAAATGGTTGAATCGTTCAATCGTCGAATGGTGAATGCGTTGACAATAAGAACTTGCGACTTGCCAATTGGGCGACTCAACCGCTTAACCAGTGTCCGTCGATACGTATGAAAGGACACGACCTAAAATTAAAAGGGTGATATGAATGGCAGAATTCGAACCAAAAATTGTTGCTTTTCTGTGTAACTGGTGTGCCTATGCCGGCGCCGATCTGGCGGGTGTTTCCCGACTGCAGTACCCATCGAGCATTCGAACCGTCCGCGTGATGTGTTCGGGAAGGGTCGATCCGATGTTCGTGCTGGAAGCCTTCAAGGACGGGAGCGACGGCGTGCTGGTGGCCGGGTGACATTTCGGTGATTGCCATTACCTGGAAGGTAATGTTCAGGCCGAGAAAAAAATCCGTATGACCCAAAAATTATTTGATATTGCCGGCATCGGCAAAGAGCGGGTTCATCTGGCATGGGTGTCATCGGCCGAGGCCCAGCGCTTTGTAGAAGTCGTTGTCAATGCCACCGAATCGGTTAAGGCCATGGGAAAGTTCGACCCCAAAGCCTTTGAATATGAACTCGCTGCGGTTGAGATGACCCTTTCCGGAGAAACACTGAGATGGATGGTGGGCAAGGAAGTCAAGATCACGACAAAAGGGGATGTCTACGGGCGCAAATGGGATGTCGAAAGTTTTGAAACCATTCTCGATGCGGTGCTCGAAAGAGAATATCAAAAAAATCTGATATATAAGGCCGTAAAAGAAGGACACACTTGCGTCAGGGATATTCACGATAAGATCGGACTAGATCTCAAGAGAATTTCGTATCTTTTGGCGGATTTGGAAAAGACCAACAAGGTAGAGTTTACGGGAATGAAAGATCGCATCCCGGTTTTTGCAGTATTATAAGGATTGATGATTGAAGAAGATTGAAGCGTGAAAATTGTTTCGAGTTGATCATTCGCCAATCGGCAATCTTCAATTCATAAGGGAGGAAAAATGACGAACAAAAGCGGATCGGTTATGGTTGTCGGCGCAGGTATTGCCGGAATGCAGGCTGCGCTGGATCTGGCCAATTCAGATTATAAGGTGTATCTGGTAGATAAATCGCCGACCGTCGGTGGGATGATGTCCCGGCTGGACAAGACCTTTCCCACCAATGACTGTGCCATGTGAGTGATCTCGCCGAAACTGGTCGAGGTCGGCCGGCATATGAATATCGATCTGGTGATGTGCAGCGAAGTCAAAAGCATCAGCGGCGATCCGGGAAATTTCGAGGTGTCGCTGGTCAATCATCCCCGGTATATCGATCCTGTTAAATGCACGGGGTGCGGGGAGTGTGCCAGACACTGCCCGGTGACCGCCGTCAACCAATACAATATGAAACTGGACGATCGACGGGCCACCTATATCGAGTATGCCCAGGCAGTGCCCCTTGCATTCGGCATCGATACCGATACCTGCATCGGCTGCGGCCTTTGCGAAAACATGTGTATCGCCAAGGCGATAAAGTACGATGACGCCGAGCGTGAAAGCACGCTCAAGGTCGGGTCCGTGATACTGTCGGTGGGAAGCCGCGGATTTGATCCTTCGGGCCTCGATTATCTGGGATACGGCAAGTACACCAATGTGGTGACCAGTGAGGAATTTGAAAGAATTTTGAGTGCATCGGGTCCTTATTTCGGTCATCTGATGCGACCCCTGGACCGGGAGGAACCCAAAAGCATCGCCTGGCTGCAATGCGTGGGATCCAGGGACGCCAACCGGTGCGGCAACGGTTACTGCTCTTCGGTCTGCTGCATGTATGCCGTCAAAGAATCCATGATCGCCAAGGAACATGTCCACGGAGAACTCGATTGCGTGGTGTTCAATATGGATATGCGAACCTTCGGCAAAGATTATGAAAAATATTATTTGCGCGCCCGGGACAAAGAAGGTGTTCGTTTTATCAAAGCCAGGGTGCACAGCATCATCGAGGTTCCGGAAACCGGGGATCTGATTATTCAATATGCCGATGAAGCCGGCAAAATGAAAGAAGAAGTCTTCAGCATGGTGGTCCTGTCGGTGGGACTTCAGGTTCAACCGGACGCCGCCGAGCTTGCCCAGCGCCTCGACATTAAACTGAACAAATACCATTTTGTGGACAGCGATCCCTTTGCACCGGTAGCCACGTCGCAACCGGGGATTTATACCTGCGGGGTACTACAGGGCCCCAAGGACATTCCGGGTTCCGTGACCGAGGCCAGCGCGGCCGCCTGTCTGGCGGGCGCCGAGCTTGCCGAGGCCAGGGGCACCGACATCCCCAAGGTCGAAATTCCCAAAGAGATGGATGTTACCGATCAGGATCCCCGCATCGGTGTATTTGTCTGCAATTGCGGCATTAATATCGGCGGGGTTGTGGATGTTCCCGGGGTAAAGGCGTACGCAGAAACCCTTCCCAATGTGGTTTATACGGATGAAAACCTGTTTACCTGCAGCCAGGACACCCAGGACAAAATCAAAGAAAAAATCATCGAACATAACCTCAACCGGGTGGTGGTGGCATCCTGCAGTCCCAAGACCCACGAAGCCATGTTCATGGAAACCTTGGAAGCCTGCGGGTTGAACAAGTATCTTTTTGAAATGGCCAATATTCGCAACCAGGATTCCTGGATTCATTCCAAGGAACCCGAGGTTGCGACGAAAAAGGCCAAGGACCTGGTTCGAATGGCCGTGGCCCGGGCCGCTACCCTGAGAACCCTTCACGAGAAAGTGGTTCCCATTAACAAGCAGGCGCTGGTCATCGGCGGAGGCGTTGCCGGAATGAACGCCGCGCTGAGTTTGGGCAACCAGGGCTTCAATACCGTATTGCTTGAAAAAGAAACCGAACTCGGCGGGTTTTCACGAAAACTTCACCACACCATCGAAGGGGCGGATGTTCAGGCTTACCTCAAGACCCTGGTTGATGACGTAAGCGGCCATGATAAAATCGAGGTGTTGACCGGGGCCCGGATCGTCGGATTCGAAGGGTTTAAGGGAAATTTTGCCACGGAAGTGGCCTTGGACGGTGTCGACAAGAAGCGAAAAATCGATCACGGTGTTTTTATCGTGGCCACCGGTGCCGGGGAATACCAGCCCAAGGAATTTCTATACGGAGAAGACGATCGGGTCTTAACCCAGGTGGCGCTGTCCGACAGACTGGAAGAGAAAGGCGCCGACGGCCTCGACAGCGTTGTCATGATCCAATGTGTCGGTTCCCGCAATGACGAGCATGTTGAATGCTCTCGAATTTGCTGCCAGAATGCCGTCAAAAACGCCCTTCACATCAAAAAGCTGAATCCGGAAACCCAGGTCTATGTGTTGTACCGGGATATCCGGACCTACGGACTTCTTGAGGACTACTTTACGGAAGCCAGAGAACAGGGCGTGATCTTTATCCGTTTTGACGAAGATGCGCCGCCGGATGTTCGCAGTGCGTCCGAAGGGATGCTGGTTACCGTTAAAGACCATATTTTGCAGCAAAATGTCGAGATCAGGGCTGACCTGGTCACTTTGAGCGCGGGGATGCGGGCCGAAGATACCGACGAGATGAGCCAGATTATGAAGCTGAACCGCAATCCGGAAGGCTACTTCATCGAGGCCCATGTGAAACTGCGTCCGGTGGACATGCCCAGTGACGGCGTCTTTTTGTGCGGGACCGCCCATGGACCCAAGTTGATTACCGAGGCGATTTCACAGGCGCAGGCGGCGGCTTCGCGGGCGACGACATTTTTGGCCAAAGATGCCATCAAGCTGTCGGCCATTACGGCCAAGGTGGATGTGGACCATTGCGTCAAGTGTTTGACCTGTGTCCGTTCATGTCCCTTTGGGGTGCCGGAATTTAATATCAATGAAAAAGTCATCGAAATCAATGAAGCGATTTGTCATGGCTGCGGCGTTTGCGCCAGTATTTGCCCGCGGCAGACCATTCATTTGAGTTTTTACGATGACGATCAAATAATGTGTAAGATTGATGCCCTACTCGAGGCGGAGGGAACATAATGGCTGATTTCGAACCGACAATTTTAGCATTTTGCTGTGACTATTGAGGGTATTCGGCTGCGGACCTGGCAGGTTCCATGCGACTGGACTATCCCGCAAACATTAAAATCGTTAGACTTCCCTGTACCGGAAAGATAGATGTCATACATCTTCTGAGGGCCTTTCAGAAAGGCGCAGACGGCGTATATGTCGTGGGTTGCCTGGAAGGAACTTGCCACTATAACGAGGGAAATTTCAGGGCTCGTGAACGGGTGGAACATGTCCGCATGTTGTTGGAAGAGATCGGTCTCGAAGGAGACAGGGTGAGAATGTATAATCTTTCTTCGGGTGAAGGGCCCACCTTTGCAGCCTATGCAAAGGAAATGACCGACCACATACGGTCTCTGGGACCCAACCCTATTAAGAATTCGACAAAGGCCTAAAAACGGAGGATACATTATGGCTGAAGAAGCAATTAAACTCGGCGGCAAAAAGAAAAGTATTTTTCTGGACAAGGTAAAGGAGCTGCTTCCCGAAGGGGGGCATCTTAATCTTTGCCTGACTTGCGGCGCCTGCTCGTCCGGATGCCCGGCCACGGGCCTGGAGGATATGGACCCGAGAAAGTTCTTACGCATGGCTGCCCTTGGAATGGACGAAGAAATAACCAGTTCGCCCTGGGTGTGGATGTGCACCATGTGTCAGCGGTGCATTTACGTGTGCCCCATGAAGATCGACATCCCGCAACTGGTCTTTAATGCCCGGGCGTCATGGTCCAGGGAAGATCGGCCCAAGGGGATTCTCGGATCGTGCGACATGGCATTGAAACATGATACCTGCAGCGCCATGGGGACGTCCGAGGAAGACTTCCAGTTCGTGGTGGAAGACGTGCTGGAAGAATACCAGGAGGCCCAGCCGGAGTTCAGTGATATGAAAGCGGATGTCAACCGGGAAGGGGCCGAGTTCTTTTTGAACCAGAACTCCAGGGAACCGGTCACCGAACCCGATGAAATGGTGCCCCTTTGGAAAATCCTCCATTTGGCCGGCGCCGACTGGACTTACGGCACCAAGGGATGGGCTGCGGAAAATTACTGCATGTTTCTGGCGGATAACGATGCCTGGGAACATATTGTGCGGGTAAAAGCCAAGGCCGTGGATGATTTAAAGTGCAAGGTCTGGCTCAATACCGAGTGAGGGCACGAACTTTTTGCAGTCCGGGCCGGACTGAAAAAATTCAACATCGAGCATAAGTTTGAAATCAAAAGCATCATTCAGTATTATGCCCAGTGGATCCGGGAGGGAAAACTCAAAGTCAATTCCGACTGGAACAAGGATCTTCAAATCAAATTTACGGTTCAGGACCCCTGCCAGTTGGTTCGCAAAACCTTTGGGGACCCGGTGGCCGAAGATTTGAGATATACCGTGAAAGCGGTGGTGGGTGAAGAGAATTTTATCGATATGCAACCGAATCGGTCGAACAACTACTGCTGCGGGGGCGGCGGCGGATTTCTCCAATCCGGGTATCCGGAAGCACGCCGAGGATACGGCAAGCTCAAAGCCGACCAGATTTTAACGACAAAAGCGAATTACTGCATTACGCCGTGCCACAACTGCCATGCTCAGATTCATGATTTGAGCGACATCAATGACCATGCATGGCATACCGTTCATCTGTGGACGCTGATTTGCCTGTCACTGGGGGTGCTGGGGCCCAATGAGCGCGAATATCTGGGTGATGAGCTTAAAGAAGTATTGCCCTTTCACCCTGAATCGGCGATGTAGTCGCCTATCATCCGTTGTTGCTGATTTGAGAACAAGGTGCTTGACGATTGATCAAAGAAAAAGACAGTTGGCGACAGATGACTGTTAGGAGGGAAAATGATAGTTGCCAAAAGGAAACCCTTTGAAGAAATAAAAGAAATGATCAAGGACTATAAAAAAGTCCTGAACGTGGGCTGCGGTACATGTGTGGCGGTCTGCCTTGCCGGCGGCGAAAAAGAGGTCGCCGTATTGAATGCCGAAATCGACATGGCCAGGAAATTGGACAACAACCCCATCGAACTCGGCGCCCAGACCGTCGAAAGACAGTGCGACCATGAATATCTCGAGGAGCTGGATGATGTGATCGGCGACTACGATGCCGTCATCTCTATGGCCTGCGGTGTCGGCATCCAGTTTCTGGCGGAGCGGTTCCCGGACAAGCCGGTTTATCCGGGTGTGGATACATGCGGCATGTCCGCCAATCAGGCCGTGGGTTGGTATGAAGAGCGGTGCCGATCCTGCGGAAAGTGCGTGCTCGGGATGACTGCGGCCATCTGTCCGGTGACCATGTGCGCCAAAGGGCTTTACAACGGTCCCTGCGGCGGCACCAACAAAGGAAGCTGTGAGATCGACACGGAACAGCCCTGCGCATGGTTCAGGATCTATGAACGCCTGGAGCGTCAGGGACGCCTTAATAATATTTTAATATACACTCCCCCGGTGGAATGGAATGACCAGATTCCGAGAACATTGATTCAACCCGGTTATAAAAAACCGGAGAAGGCTGGCTGATGGTTGAAAAGTGAAGTGGGTGAACGGGTAAGTGGCACTGCGTTGCAAAGAGATTCGGAATAAACCGGGCCCATGGGGTTTAACGGATAACCTATCAACGAATAAACGAATCATAAGGGATCAGAACAAAAGGAAAACCAAATGAAATCAGGAAGCAATTTGGAAAAAGTCTTAAAAGCGGGTCATTTTGCATTTACAGGGGAACTGGGGCCGCCCAGGGGCTGTGATGTCGAAGAAGTCAAAGAAAAGGCGCAACATCTGAAGGGGAATGTGGATTCGGTGAATATCACCGACAATCAGACCGCCATGGTACGGATGTCCAGTTGGGCCGCGAGCCTTATCCTGCTTCAGGAAGGTCTGGAACCCAATTTCCAGATGGTATGCCGGGACCGCAACCGGTTGGCCATGCAGGCCGATATTTTGGGCGCCTATGCCCATGGCATACGGAATATGCTGTGCCTTTCCGGCGATCATCAGAAATTCGGAGATCATCCCATGGCCAAAGGGGTATTCGATATCGACTCCATCCAGTTGATCAGCATGGTTAAAAACATGCGCGACAACGGGACATTTTTAAGCGGCGCCGAGTTGCATGGAATTCCTAAAATGTTTATCGGTGCGGCATCCAATCCGTTTGCCGATCCCTTCGAATGGCGGGTGCACCGTCTGGCAAAGAAGGTGGAAGCCGGGTGCGATTTTATCCAGACCCAGTGTATTTATAACATGGAAAAGTTTCGGGAATTTATCAAGCAGGCCAATGATATGGGGCTTACCGAAAAAACGTATATTCTGGCCGGTGTGACGCCCATGAAAAGTGTGGGTATGGCCAAGTATATGAAAAACAAGGTCCCCGGAATGGATGTGCCCGATGAAATCATCAAACGACTCCAGGGTGCGGAAAAAGGAAAGGTGGCCGACGAAGGCATCAAATTCGCCTGCGAACAGATCGAAGAGTTCAAGGAGATGAAAGGGGTTCACGGGGTCCACATGATGGCCATTGAGTGGGAACACAAGGTCCCCGAGATCGCCGAAAGGGCCAAGGTGCTTCCCCGGCCGGTTGTGGACTAGCTTTTTGTGTGTTCAGTGTTCAGAGTTCAGGAGGAGCAGAATTGTCAATCTTGCTTAAAGTTCTGCCCACGGTGTTCGCGAAACTGCCCTTCCCGAACTCTGAACCCCTGAACACTTCCATTAGGAATGTTCACGCAAAGCAGAGTTATCTATCTCGTTTATCTGCTTGAAGTGTTTCTCCTATAAGTGCCCTTCCTGAACACTAAACGCTCGGCAATTATCTTTCCTGAACTCTGACCCCCTGAACACCGAACACTTCCATTGAACCCTTCCCTTAATTGGCCAATATTTGTTTCGCCAGGACCATGGCATGCAATTTCCCAAACGCAATGTGGCGTGGTAAGTGGTTCAATCCGCAGGAGCTGGTGATTAAAGTTTGTTCCGGCGCCAGCCATTTGTGCTCACGCACACGCTGGGCAATGACTTCGGCGGATTCAATGTTTAAATCCTGGACGTCCGCCGCACCCACGGCGAGTTGCTTGTTGCCCAAGAGCCCTTCGTATTCAGACGCAAAGTCATGTTCGACCAGAAGTGCATGACAATTGATGTTGCTGATGAGTTCGGCGGGGTACCTGCCCGTGTCAAAATAGCGATGACCGATCTGGCCGTCATAGTCGGCCCCGACCGCGTAATTGCCCTGACAGACATGAACCTGCGTCAAGGTGTCTTCCTTTAATCCCTCGATCGCCAGATTGAGGGCATCCACAGCAGCCTGTACCTCCTTATCATCGGAAATCGCAAATAACGGTTCATCGATTTGGATGTGCCGGCACCCTTCGGCTTCCAACTGTTTGAAATTTCGGTGAATGACCTTGGCCAGGTCCTGCATGAACCTTGAGATATCGCCGTAGTATTCGTCATGGGCGACCTTGGCCAGCATATGGGGGCCGGTCATGGTGATTTTGACGTCCTTTTTGGCGTATTTTGAAACGGTTTTGAATTCATCCGCCAGTCCGAGGTCGGAATCGCCGATGGGGCCCGTGCAGACGGCGGCCGGGTGGAACACATTGGGGTCCTTTGGCGTGATGGGCTTTGGTCGGGTTTCCTTAGAGAAGCCGGGAATCTTCTCCCAAAAATAATTGAGCATGGCATTGGGCGGCGCATGCCGGTTATTGGTTCTTCGATGCATTTCGCCGCCGGTAATGATATCGATCCCGGCCAATTCTTGATCCAATATGGCTGCCTGGGTCGCGCGGAATTGAGCGTCGGCCATATCGGCCTTGGACAGGATTCCGTTTTCAACCTGTTTTTCAAGAGATTCATACCACCTGGGGACGCTGTACGATCCGACGACGGTGGTCGTATATTTTTGATATGTTGTCATGTTTATCTCCTTTGATAAAGTCATTTCAAAAAAAAACCTCTCACAAGGAGAGGTAGCCGTCCATTTGTCATCAAGACCTTTGCAAAACGCCCCTTTTTGCCCGATTTCTGCGTCAGGCTCAAATTTTAATCCTCAAAATACTCGATGTATTCCTGCGGTTAAAATTTTCACCTTCCTTGAACTTGAACAAAAATGAGCATTTTTCAAAGGTCTCTCAATAAGACCTTATGTTCCCCTTACGGGCTGGAATTGGCACCTTTTGGAAAAGGTTGCCGGGCGGTCATAGAGCCAGATCTCTCGCGCCGCTCTGCATAGCATATGTTTTGTTTCAAGCAGAAATATTATGACGCTTTTAAACAATGTCAAGTCGGGCCCTAAAAAATTCATGCCTTTCAGATTTCCATTCAACCCTGGCGGGAAGGTTGCCGAATCGATGAAAAAAACTTGACTTCTAAGAAAGCCTAACGTATGAAAACGGTTTAATAATGCGGCTGAAGCCGATTGTGTTTAAATTTTGGAGAAGACCCGTGTCATAAGATTCTCCGCCGAATTAGCGGAGACGACATAAAAAGCATGAGAAAATAAGCCACGAAGGTCAATGCTTCCGGAAAGGAAAGCGACCTCGTGGCTTTTTTTTGTGTGAGAGAAAGGAGGTTGATCCATGAAACATGGCTTAAGCGTCTTTATGATGATGTGCCTGTTCATTTTTTCGGGAAATGTTTGGGCCGATGAGGCGGCCATGCAACAGCAAATCAATCAATTGAAGCAACGGTTGGAACAACTGGAAAAGAAAAAAGAGGTGACCGAATCTCCGGATTCGGAAACATCGAAAGGTGTCGCAGATAAGATCACATTCAGCGGTATCATTGCCGGCGCCTATCAATATGAGAGCGTGAGCGGACCGCCCGAGGCCGATGACTTCGGACGCGGAGCAGTGTCCGTTCAACCGGAAGTCAGCATTAGGCCCACGGCATCCGACGAGATTTTTTTTAAACTCGGTTTTGCCGCCGGCAACGGTTTGAATATCGAAAAGCGCCTATTCGCCTTGGCGCCATGGGCGGCGTATCTTGAAGATGACGTCAAAAATATCAACGGCCGCAACCGGGATTATCTGCTGACGGCGTGGTACAAGCATGTGTTCAGCTTTGGTCAAGAACATACGCTGGGCATCACCGGCGGCATCATAGACGCCACGGATTATCTTGATGAAAACAGGTATGCCAATAATGAATACACGCAGTTTATGAACGAAGCCCTGGTCAATGGCCCCAACGTATTTTTACCCTCCTATGACATCGGGGGGGCGCTGGAGTGGGAGATCGGATCCTTTACCGCAAAAGGTGTCGTCTTGCAGGTGGGGGAAAACGACGAGGGAAGGGCCTTTAACTTTTACGGCGTCCAGGTGGGTTACACCCTCGAAACGCCCATGGGCAAAGGGACCTACCGGGTAATCGTGGACACGACCAGCGACGATTTCAGCGATCCAAACGGTGTGAATATGGAACCTCTAAAAGGCGTTTTCATCTCCTTCGACCAGGAGATCGGAGAGATGCTGGGTGCATGGATCCGTTTCGGAACCATTGACGACAAAGCGAGCGTCAATTTCAGTGATCTGTATTCCGGAGGTATGGACATCAGCGGCAAGCTGTGGGGCCGGGAGCAAGACAACATCGGCATCGGCTATGCATATCTGAGCGGCGGCAACCGGGGTGTTGATCGTGCCCAGGTGGCGGAAGGATATATCCGGTTCGGATTGAACGAGATCTTGGCGTTGACCCTTGATGTACAGTACCAGGATGACAAGTACAAGGAAGGCGCCGGGGAGGATGTGGATGGATGGATTACCGGCATGCGGGTGTCGGCGGAATTTTAATTCCCTTTTCGAGATATACTTTATGCAACTTTTTTAAAACGGCTTTTAACCCATAATAGAAACACACCGGCCCCGAATGCGCCCCCAAGAAAGTCCGCCAGGGCATCCATGGCATCGGCGTCTCTGTAAGGAACAAATGACTGGTGAATTTCATCGCTGATGCCGTAAAGTCCGGACAAAAGTATGCTGAGCATGAAAATGAGTTTTAGACGACGGTTGATTGATGTGGAATAAAACGCCCTTAGAAACAAGGCGCCCAGAAGGGCATAACCCATAAAATGGAGCACCTTGTCAAAATTCGGCAGGTTCGGTTCGATTCTCGGCGACGGATAGGAAGACTGGATGAAAATCAACAGGCAGTACAGCAGAATCGGGAGCCAGTAGGAGAAAAAGTTGTGTAATTTGTTCAATCGAACCTCAAAAGCCCGTTGTGGGCCGTCTTTTCCCGAAAAGGTCTTCACAGGGTGCATTCTTGGTAACATGTTTTTGAAGCTTGTCGCACCAAAGGGACAGAAACGTTCGGCAGCTCCCGTCCATGGCATCCTGTTTTGCGAACCGGGCCTGCTCACAACGCAAGTCGCACCATTTTATTTTGTGGGTTGTTATACCTGCGTTTTCGCTCATACCTAAGACCTGTTCTAAGCCAAAAAAAGATTAAGATCCAATTTTCTTTCCCGGATATGGGACAGCGTTTTTCCCAGAAATTCTTCATGGGAAACGCCGAACCGGACATTACCGTCAAGGGTTCTCACCGAAAGGCTCTCGGATTTTTTTTCCTTATCCCCGATGGTCAGAATCAGGGGGATGTTGCCAAGCTGGGCGTCTCTCACTTTTTTGTTCAGACTTTCGGTCCTGTCGTCCAGTTCAGTGCGTAGCCCGGCCCTTTCAAGCATGATTCTCACCTCGTTTGCGTGGGATACGAGATCGTCGTTGATGGGCAGGAGAATGACCTGCACCGGCGCCATCCACAACGGAAACTTGCCGGCAAAGTGTTCGATGAGAATCCCGAAAAATCGTTCGACGGAGCCGTAGATGACCCTGTGAATCATGATGGGGCGCTGTTTTTCATTGTTTTGGTCGATGTAGGATAGATCAAACCGGTCCGGCTGGGACATGTCGAGTTGAATGGTGCCGCATTGCCAGGTTCTGCCCAGGGCGTCTTTGATGTGCACGTCAATTTTCGGGCCGTAAAACGCGCCGTCTCCGTCGTTGATTTTGTAATCCTGGCCATACGCATCCAGCGCGGCCTTGAGACCCTCTGTCGTCATTTGCCATTGCTGATCCGTTCCAATGGATTTTTCCGGTCTTGTGGAAAGCTCCAGATGAAAACCGAGGCCGAAGGTGCTGTAAATTCGTTTCACCAGTTTCAGTACGCCCAGGATTTCTTTTTCAATCTGATCCGGTCTCATAAAAATATGCGCATCATCCTGGTGAAATGCCCTGACCCGGAACAGCCCGGAAAGCACGCCGCTGAGTTCGTGTCTGTGAACCAGTCCGATCTCTGCGGCCCGAATGGGGAGGTCTTTGTAAGAATGGGGTTTCATGCCGTATAACAGCATGCCCCCCGGGCAATTCATGGGTTTTATCGCGTATTCCTGTTCATCGACAAGGGATGTATACATGTTCTCGCGATAATTGTCCCAATGACCGCTTTTTTCCCACAGGCTTCGATTTAGCATGATCGGTGTCTTTGTTTCAACATATCCGGCCCTTTTATGTTCTTCCCGCCAGTAATCGAGAAGGCAGTTCCAAATAGAGATGCCTTTTGGGTGAAAAAAAGGCATCCCCGGCGCCTCGTCGTGGAAGCTGAAAAGATCGAGTGAAATGCCGAGTTTGCGATGGTTTCGTTTTCTGGCTTCTTCGAGAAAATGTAAATATTCATCCAGTTCTTTCTTGGAAAAAAACGCCGTGCCGTATATTCTCTGAAGCTGCGCCTTTGTCTGATCGGCCCGCCAGTATGCGCCGGAAACTTTCATCAACTTGACGGCCTTGATAAATCCGGTATGGGGAATGTGCGGTCCCCGACACAGGTCCGTAAAATCACCGTGCTGGTATAAAGAGATCGTTTCATCTTGAAATTCCGATATCATTTCGAGTTTATACGGTTCGTCCTTGTAAAACGCCATTGCCTCTGATTTTGAGACCACACGCCGTTCAAAAGGGATCTTGGCCTTGATGGCCTTTTTCATTTCAGTTTCGATTTTCTCAAAGTCTTCTTCGGAAACCGGTTTCATGTCGATATCGTAATAAAATCCGTCTTCCACCGCAGGTCCGATGGTCAGCTTGGCGTCTTTGTAAAGATGCAAAACAGCCTGCGCCATCACATGGGCGGCACTGTGCCGGAGGATGTCCAAGGCCTCCGGATCTTTGGTCGTGATCAGTCTGACTCCCGCATCTTCCGTGATCACTGTGTTCAGATCGACAAGTTTTGAATTCAGCGCCATGGCCACGCAGTTCCGCGCAAAACCTTCTGAAATGCTTTTGGCCACATCCAAGCCCGTGACACCGTCCTCAAAACGCTTTATATTACCATCAGGAAGTGTTATGTTCACCATTATAATGTCACCCAAACCAACAATATTTTATCCTCATTTTAAAATTTGAAACGCTCAGTTTAGGTAAAAATATTTAGGAGAAATAGCGTCAAGGGTCAAGGAAAAATTGAATGGAAGCGAACTACAGGATCATAGACACCCCGGCCGAACTCAAAAAAGCAGCCGGCCGACTTGAACGTGAAAAAGCCGTTGCCGTTGATCTTGAAGCCGACTCCATGTTCCATTATCGGGAAAAGGTTTGTCTGGTTCAGATTGCAAAAGAAAAATCGTCTGTCATGGTGGATCCGTTGATGATAAAGGATCTGTCTCCACTTAAACCGCTTTTTTCAAATCCGAGCATCCGGAAGGTTTTTCACGGCGCAGATTATGATATTCGAAGCCTTTATCGGGATTTTAATATCAATGTTCGCAATCTTTTTGACACGGAACTGGCCGCGAGGTTCTTAGGACTCGAAGTGAGCGGCCTTCAGGCTGTGTTGAAGAAGTTTTTTAATGTCGATATCGATAAAAAATACCAGAAAAAAGACTGGTCCAAAAGGCCGCTGCCAAAGGAGATGGCTGCGTATGCATCAACGGATGTAATGTATCTTCTTCCCCTTGCCGAAATTTTGACCCGTCAGCTTGAAGAAAACGGACGGCTGGACTGGGTACGCGAAGAATGCGATGATTTGGCAAAGGTAAGGCCCGATTCGACGGAGTCAGGGCCGTTATTTTCAAAGTTCAAGGGCGCAGGACGGCTTAAATCAAAAAGTTTGGCGGTGCTTGAAGCCTTGCTGCAATTCAGAAATAAAGTGGCGGAAGAAAAAGACAAGCCGCTTTTTAAAGTTATCAGCAACGATTCGATAATGAAGATTGCAACGGCAAGGCCCGTGTCTTTACGCCGTTTAAAGCGCGTCGGAACGCTGAGCAGCAGACAAATATCCATGTACGGCAATGGCGTAATTCAGGCGGTGGCCGGCGCCTTGGAAATACCCGACGATGCACTTCCGGTATACCTTTCCAGAAAGCCTCCGGTGCTGCCGAAGGGTGCGCCGAGACGGATCAAAGCCCTTAAAACCTGGCGCGCCGCAAGGGCGAGAACCCTTAAGATCCATCGGGGGATGCTTTGCAATAATGCGCTGATCACCGCCCTTGCCGTCAACAATCCCGTTGACGAAAACGCCTTCGACGCGATAGTGGGAATGAAACAGTGGCAGATAAAGGTCTTCGGCAGGGAAATTCTGCGGGTGTTGAAAAAGACTTCATAGAAGTGGTTTCAAAAGCTTAATGAGAAAGTGCCGTTTCGCCGAAAAGAACGGAGATAAAAGCGCGCTTAAAAGAGAACAGGGTTCTGCCCTTTTTCATCACCACTGCGATATAATCGGGTTTGAATAAATGCTCCATGGATAAAAATCGTAATTTTCTCTGAGTCGATTCCGGCAAATCCGTCGCCACGGTTGCAAAAGAGACTCCAAGCCCCATTTCCACATATAAAGCGCTGAGCTCTACATTGGAAGATTCCATGATGATGCGGCAGTCAATGCCTTGGGTTTGGAATCGGTCTTCCAATTCGCTTCGGTATCTCAAGTTCGCGGGTGGTAAGATCAAGGGATATTTCCCAATTTGTTTCAGCGTCGCCCTTTTAATTTTGGTCAACGGATGATTAACGGGAGTCATCAAGACGGTGTGCACCTTCTTCCAGCGAAATGCCAGAAGATCTTTAAAAATATTGGATTCCAGCACGAGCCCGAAATCCACCTCCCCATTTTTTACGAGTTCAAGAATATCCTGCTGGGATCGATCGCGTATGGTCAATTCAACATCAGGGAACAGCTCCGTATACCTTTTGACGGCGGAAGGGATCAAATGGAAGAGCGTTGTAAAAGGCGCTGCTATTTTCAGATGCCCTTTTTTCGAATTTTCCAGATCATCGAATTCTTCAATCAGCGAATCAAAATCTTCCAAAACGGTTTCCGAAAACTTTAAGAATCGCTTGCCGGCGGATGTCAGGCGCAGGTTTCGCTTTCCGATCCTTTCAAAAAGCCGGCATCCGAATTCTTCTTCGAGATTTTTGATCTGTTGGCTGATGGCCGACTGGGTTCGGAAGGTGACCCGGGCTGCCTTTGTAAAGCTGCCCAGCTTTGCCGTTTGGTAAAAACCGATGATCTGCTGCCATTCCATTAATAAGTAATATTCCTAATCTTTATCATTAAAACAATTAATTTGACTTATATATGATTAACAAGATAATGTCAATACACGATGCGACAGCTCAAAGCTTAAATTTTTACCTGATCAAAACGTTAGAAAAGGTGTAATGACAGATAAATTAACATATTCATCAAACTATCCGGCGATGATTGCCGAAAGGAGGAAGGGATGAATTGTAAGGTCTATTCGGAAGAAATTTCCAAGTTGGTTCGCCCCCAAACATTCCCTATCGGAGTAAAATTTGTCAAAGATATGGATAAACTTCCGGCAGAAGCCGTCAGGCCTGCGAAGTATGGTATCAAGATTTCGCTTTGCCAATGGACAACCATGGCAAGACGCTGGGGTAGAATAGTCGGAGCTGTGGCGGAAGATATCAACTGCACCCCCTGCCTTGCGGCCCTGGGTTTGAAACGACTTGAAAGCAACAACCATTTTTCCGAATACTTCTTAGACATGGGGTATTTCGACAGTATGGAACTCGCCGAAACGGCAACAAAGGAGCTGGATCCCATACCGGCAGGAGAGATCAGCGGAATCGCCATCTTTCCGCTGGATAAGGCGCCTGTCGATCCTGACATTATCGTGATTTATGGAACACCCGCACAAATGGCCCGTTTGGCCGCCGGTTATGTTTATCACTATGGCAAGCTTATCGAATCTAAAACCACGGGGTTCGGTATTTCGTGCCTTTCAGCTGTAAAGCCGAATTTTACCGGTAAACCCGCATTTGTCCATCCCGGAAGGGGTGAACGTATTTTGGCGGGCACGAATGAATCCGAGATGTTTTTTACGTTTCCGGCAAGCTATGCCGAATCGCTTGTGGACGGCTTGAAAAAAACCCACGCCAAAGGGACGCGTTATCCGGTGCAGAGTTATATGATTTACCAACCGCCGGTCATCAAACCGGTGAAAGATCTTGGGGAAAAATTAGCTGAAGCATGAACCGGCACATTATGTATGCAAATTAAGCCACCGGATCCCAAAAAGGAGATCGAAAATGGGTGAGGGGAAATATCCGTATGTTAATCATGAGTTCAGGATCATTGTCATCGTAGTCGAATCAATGTTGCCCCCGCTGATAATGATGCCTGCTCGACCTTGAACGGTTGCGGCGCGGCTCAATACCGCCGCCAGGCCGAGTGCGCCTGACGGTTCAACCACAAGCTTCATTCGATAAAAGAAAAATTTGACGGCTTCCATAATCGCTGCTTCCGATACGGTCTTCATCTCATCCACATATTCGAGTACCAGGGGGAAGGTGATTTTGCCCAGAGACGGGGTTCGGGTTCCATCGGCGATGGTGGGCGGGTTTTTTACGCGATGAAGTTGTTTGGTGTAAAAAGATTTTGTAGCATCATCGGCCAATTCCGGTTCAACACCGACGACCCGGCAATTTGAGTCGATATTTTTGGCAGCAACGGCCGAACCGCTCAATAGACCACCGCCGCCGCAGGGAACCAACAGGGTATCGAGACGGCCGATCTGGTCAAACATCTCCAGTGCAGCGGTCCCTTGACCGGCGATGACATCCAGGTGATCAAAGGGTGGAATCATCGTAAGACCATTTTTTGTTTGAAGATTTTTCGCCACGATCTCCCGACTGGTATTTTCGGGATCATATTCGACAATGGTTGCACCATAATCCCTGGTGGCTGCGAGTTTTGTTTCGGGGGCATTATTCGGCATGACGATGGTGGTTTGAACACCCAGCATCCGGCCCACCAGCGCCACGGCTTGAGCATGATTTCCTGAAGAATAGGTAATGACGCCGCGTTCTTTTTCGGCTTCAGACAATTTGGAGATGCTGTTGAACGCACCCCGAAATTTGAATGCCCCGATTCTCTGGAGGTTTTCACACTTGAAATAGATTTCAGCGCCGATCCACTGGTTTAAGGTTCGCGACGACATGACCGGCGTCACATTGGCATAATTTTTCAATCTTTTTTCGGCGTCCAGGATGTGTTCGAACATGTTCCCTCCAAATTCGAGATCCTAAGGTTGAAATTTTTCGACGGCGCTGCCTGCCGATAATGGGTCCTCCATCCAAAATCAGGATTGCGACGGCTTTACGGAACCAAAATAAATGGCGAAGAGGACAATACACACGCCGATCCAATTCGTCAGACTTGTCGGCCGTTGAAAGATCGCTACATCCCAGACAAATTCAAGGGCGGGCTGAAGCAGCAAGATAAAGCCGGACAAAGAAGCAAGCATTGCCGGCAGTGCATTGGCAATGAGCATCCAGCCGAGGGTTTGGCTAAAGAGTTCCAGGGCCCACGTAGATGACGCTGTAATGATAAAACACGAGGTCGACGGCAAAGAAAAAGCCGCAAGTCAAACCCGGCAGCAACTGTCGCCCGCCGTGCCAAGCCATTTCACGACGGAATAACGCGGCACACAAAAAAATGATACCGCCAAAAAAGACCCGGTAAAATGCGGACGCGGTCGGCGTTACATGACAGACTTTAACCTATACGCCGGAAAAACTGATCATTACTGCGCCGATAACAAGACTTGGCAAAGCGTACTGCCTCCTTCAGGCGTGCAATATATTTCTCATCATGTTGAGGACATTTTGAATGTGTTTTCCGGAACGCCATGCCTTAGTGCAAGCTTCGCAAACATTTGTGCAAGTCCGGCGCCTATGGTAAAGACTATGCTGGTACCGAGATTTTTATCGGCTGTCCGGTCGAAAAAAACATGAAGACTCGATTCGAGACCGTCTTCCGGCAGCCAATAGCACACCATGATCGGAACCTTCGGCAGCGGGTGCAGCACAACGGATATATCGGATTCGAATTGTTTTTCCACCTGTTTTCCATCGAAAATATGGACCATGTCGTCAAAAAGGTCGGTATAGGTATCGGCGACGCGTTTCATGGGTTCTTCACATCTTTTCTGAAAAAGCGGGTACCCGTCCATGCCGTCTTTCAACTCTCTGAAAGAAACCCAGTGTCCCGACACCGGCAGCCCCTTGCCATAAAGCACATAGGTGAGAAAAGGGAGGGTGATCCATGGGTTGACATGGATGTCCGTGTAAAGATTGCCTTTTAAATCGACGCTGAAATTCTTGCCGAGCACTTTCAGTGTCAGTCTGTTATTCGAAACCCGGCCGCCTGTCCTTTTCGCAGCTTCGTCAAGATCGAGCCGAGACATCCTGGCTTTCAGCTGATTGATATATTCTTCCCGGTTTTCGTCAAGGGTATTCTGCTGTTCGGGTTTTCCGGAGTACCGCTCGACGGTTTTTCGATCCAGTTTCGGGCACTTGTCGATGTTGGCCTGACCTCTAAAGACCGCTCCGGCAAAAGCCAGGCATGTTTTTTGACCGCACTCCCGGCAGTTCGATTTGTCGAGCAGTTTAAAAATTTCCATGGCGTTTTTTGGTTGCGGCATTTCATTACTCACTTATCGTTAATTCCTGCAGGTTTATCTGCGAAAGTTTCATAAAATCGTCCTAAGATTTTATTTCCGACAACTTGAAGTTATGAAAAAATTGTCCAAAGCTGCATGTATAATTTATAAATACGACCCGAATAAAACAATAACTATTTTACCCTATTAATAATAAAAATGACATCCCTATTTGAAAGAAATATCATTTGTTAGCGCGGATAACATCGTCGGAAAACTTGAGGTACGGAAGGTTTCAGAACGGGGATCTCGGAACTAGGGGATTGAGATTATTGTTTTAACAACCGGAAAGGGTCAAGCATCCCTTTCCGGTTGATTTTCAATTCAACGGAGCATGGGCATAGGATCCCGCGCTCAGATGATTGGCGCGGACGCTTTATGAGGACTTAAGCTCCGGAAACTCATGATAGAAGTATTCTTGCGGTGCTTTTTCTCCCTTTTGCTTCTTGTCTTGTTCCGTTTCTCTGAGCTCAATTCTCCGAATCTTTCCGCTAAGCGTTTTGGGCACTTCGGGGACGAATTCGATAATGCGAGGGATTTTGAACTTTGCCAGAACATTAATGCAGTGTTGGAAAAGATCGAGGGCCAGTTGCCTTGAAGGCTCATAGCCGGGCTTTAAGATGACGAAACCCTTGACAAGCTGCCATCGTTTCGGATCCGGACTTCCCACGACCGCAGCCTCCGCCACCGCTTCATGTTCGACCAATGCGCTTTCCACCTCGAATGGGCCGACACGGTAATCCGAGGACTTAATGACATCATCGGCACGTCCTACGAACCACCAATAACCTTTGTCATCAAAGTAAGCTCGGTCGCCAGTGTAATAGTACCCTTTTCGAAATACTTCTTTCATTTTTTCAGCGTCACCAATGTACTGATCAAAAAGCCCTATGGCGCGCCAGGGGTTCAGTCTGACCGCGATATGTCCTACTTCATCGGGTTTTGTGATTTCTTCGTCGTTTTCGTTCATTATTTTAATATCGTATTCGAATGCAGGGCGACCAAAAGATCCCGCACAAATTTTTCCCTTGAACCAAGGTGGATTGCCGATCATGGCCGTAGATTCGGTCTGCCCGTAAAAATCTCTGATTTCTGTGCCGGTGTGTCTTTTCCATGTCTGGATGATTTCGGGATTGAGGGGTTCCCCTGCGCTGATAGATTCTCTCAGGGCTTCAAATTTATATTTGGACAAATCCTGCAGCATAAAAGCCCGCCAAGCCGTCGGCGGGGCACAAAACACGTTGACCTTGCTGTCATCAACGGCTGAAAGATATTTATCGGCATCGAATCGAGAGGGATAAAAGAAGCCGGAGGTGATGGCGCCCACATTGAATGGCGCGAAAAAGGAACTCCAGGCCCACTTTGCCCATCCAGGCTGGCTCAGGTTATGGTGGATGTCGCCGGGTCTGATGCCGGCAATATTGGCGGTGGAAAGATGTCCGACAGGATAGGAGACGGCCGTGTGGGCCACCCTTTTTGCAAGACCGGTCGTACCGGAAGTGAAGAAGCAAAGAATAATATCGTTCGTTTTCGTCCTGGCTGCTTCCGCTTTGGAAGATTCTTTGTCAATAACACTGTAACTGCTCCAACCGCTCACATTTCCAAGAACAATTTTCACTTTGGGTTTGGCTGACACATTTTGCAAAGCTTCGTCGATCAGCTTGGCCGAATCCTCATCCGAAAGAATCGCATGAGGCGAATATGTTTTAAACCGATACTCCAGTTCTCTTACCGTCATTGTCGTGGCGGTTGGTACGGAAACCAGGCCTCCCTTGATGGTCGCGATGTTCGCAAACCAGGTCTCTGGAACCGAGGGGACCATCATATAGACGCTGTCGCCTTTCTCTACTTTATGTTTCCTTAGGAAATTAAGGAATTTATTGGCATTTTCCGCCAGCTCTCTGTAGGTATATTGTCGTTTTTCATCCGTCTCCAGATGGATCCAGAAGAGTCCCGTCTGATCACCTCTCTGTTTGACGTGAATTCCTTCGAAAACTTCCTTCACCCAATTGAAATGATCAGGTAAATTGAAATAATTCAGTTTTTTGAAAAGTTCTCCCGATGCCGATGCCTTGGCCTCAGTGTCCTCCATGGCGTTCACTTTCATCATTTCTGAAAAAAAGTCTACAAGTTCCATAATTATTTTCCTTTCATTGGTTAAAATCGAACTGAAGTCGCATACCCGGATCGCGCACTTTCGTTGCTGGTACGGTATTTGCCGGCCTATGAAGCACAGGCGTGTCTGACAAATCGCGACCGAATCACATCACGCCATGTTTCTTCAGTTCCTCGAGCCGACTGCGGCCCATTCCCAGATATTTTTGATAGATGAATTCATTGTCTGCCCCGATGGGCCGGCAGATCCACTTCACACGGCCCGGCGTTTTCGTCATGGCTTTGAACGAGGAATTTTGGATCAACAGCTCACCGTAATACGGGTCTTTCCATTTGATGAAAGTCTTCCTCTCCTGCCAGTGCTCCCTTTGTAAAACATCCCGGGGGCTTTCCAGACGCCCGGTAACCACCGTGCCTTTCTTGTCTTCACGCTTGCTGTATTGATACACCATATCCTGAATTTCATCCGCGGTGTGTTTCTCGGTAAACGTCTCGATTTCATGCTGAATCAAGGGTTGATTTTCAGGCGTGAGACGTTCTTTGATGGTTGGAAATTTCTGCTGAAGATCCGGCCGGTTCATGATTTCACAAAGTGCCGCCCAGTTGGGATCGGTGAACCCGGAAATAAAGGTGTAGCCATCCTTGCACTTGACATAAGTATATGGAAAAACGGCATAGTCGTAGTTTCCGGCTCTCGGCATTTGTTCACCGGACATATGGAAGTACTGTATGGCATAGTTGGCGATGGACATGAGCCCTTCCGGGGGGGCACAATCGATAAATTGACCTTTACCGGTCTTTCTCCGGTGGAACATCGCCGTCAGCAAACTGAAGGCGGCCCAGGCACCACCGGCGTACCACCCCATCCAGTTGCCATGTTTCATCGGCCGTTTATACTCGGGAGCGATTTTCGTATCGAGATCCGGCTCTCCGGTGATGGACATGATGACGCCCCTGGCTTGATCGACGATATCATAACCCGGCTGATTGGCGCTGTTTTCGGCGTCTTTCCCGAATTGGCCGTAGCTATTAATGGCGCAGTAGATCAACCCCGGATTGTTTGTGCTGAGTTGGCGGTAACCGATTCCCAGCCCGTCCATGTAGCCCGGTTTGAAGGTCTCGATAATTATTGCAGCCTTGGCCGAAAATCTTGTAAAAATCTTGCGTCCTTCCTCTTTGGTGAGGTCCAGGGTAACGTGAAATTTATTTCTGGCCTCGACCAGGTAGGCCAGGCCGGAATCCTTGATCATCATACCATAAGGGGACATCTTCCTGGCCAGATCTCCGCAGGGGGGCTCAATGCGAATTACTTCGGCGCCCATCTCGGAGAGAATCGAGGAAGCAAAAAGACCGGCAAAACTGCCGTGACTGACGTCGAGCACCAAAGTGTCGTCAAGGGCTTCCTTTTTTTTGTAAGTATCCGGGGGATAAGTTTCCCGGTGCGCCCATCGGGCGAATTCCTGATTGATTGCCAAACCTACAATTTTTTCGTCTTCCATGTTATTACTCCCGGAAAATCTATTGGAAGTGGATTCGAAACCTCCTCTCGGACTCAATCTCTGTGTTGGATTGAGACGCCCAATCCTCGAAATATTCCCGATATTCCTGCGGTTGGCCGCCTCAGGTCGCCTTGACCTTGAACCCGATTGAAGGTTTTGTAACCACTTCTACAAATTATCGCTAGGGCAGCTTCAGGCCGCTTTTGCCGTCCCAATCCGGTGGCGGACAGTGAGAAGGGATGTCCGGATTCCACTGGAAAATAACTTTTTCAAACTCCAACTGTTTGATCTTCTCCAAGGACAGGCCCAAAATTTTTTGAAAAACATAACGGTTGTCGAATCCCACCGGACGGCTGCTCCATTTCACCCGACTGGGCGTCTCGCTCATGCGCGGCGGATAGCATTCCTGCCTCATCGTGCCATAGACGGGGTCTTCGTATTCCTGGACGGCGCCTCTTTGCCGGTAGTGCTCGCTGTCATAGGCATCGGCGGCGGTCAGAACCCGGGAAGCGGCAAAGCCGTTTCGGTTGCCCAACGCTTCGATCTCTGCGACCTTTTTCGTAGCGGTCCACTGGCCGATTGCCTCGAGAATCTTGCGGCTGTTTTCATCCTGCAGCCGTTTTAAGGGATCGGCATATTTCTCATAAAGATCCAATCGATCCATGACGCCGCACAAACCGCGGAATTCTTCTTCGCTGAAAGCCGCCAAAGCCACCCACCCGTTGCTGCACTCGAACAAGTCGGAAGGACAGACGGCCAGGTCGCGGTTGCCGGATCGTTTCCGGTTTTCACCTGTCTTGAAGGTGTAAAGCCAAGTCCAGTCAAGCCACCTGATGACGTTTTCTACCTGCATGTAGTCGATGAACTGGCCCTCTCCGGTTCTCTCCCGGTAGTTCAGGGCCGCCATAACGGCCACTGCGCACATCAGACCGGTGATCCAGTCGGCAATCCATACGCCTGATTTGATCGGCCCCCGGTCCTGGAACCCGGTAATGGGCGACAGGGATCCCATGCTCTGCGCCACGGCATCGTAAGAAGTCCTTCCGGTCCAGGGCCCCCAGCTCCCATATCCGGAAACATGCAACTGGATAATCCCCGGATTGATCCGGCTCAGTTCACGGTAGCTCAAGCCCCACTCCGCCATTCGGCCCGGAGTAAGGTTGTCCACCACCACATCGGATTTTTTCACCAGTTCAAGGAATAGCTCCTTTCCCTGGGGGTGGCCCAGGTGCATGCCCACCCAGTATTTATTATGATTTTCGATTTCGAGGCCTGGAGACATGTTTTTCCAAAAATAGGCATAGGGCGTTACAAATCGCATCTGGTCTCCTTTTTGTCCCTCAAACTTGATTACCTCGGCGCCGAACTCGGCCAGATAATCGCATGCCGCGGGGCCAAGGACCACGTAGCAGACTTCCAAGACCCTTACGCCCGCTAAAGGCTCCGGCTTATCGAACAGTTGCCCGACATCAAATTTTTCATTTAGAAAATCCCGATAGGCTGTGTCATCGCTCATACCAAAAGCTCCTTAAATGATGTTGATTACAGATAAATATTTACTACTTTCAGAAATCTCACATATTTTGCACCTTTATTTTCCAGCCTTGTCCGCCGGTTGTGCAGCGAAGACGGCTAATAAATTTTAGCAGGCCTCTCATATCCAATGGCGTGATTAAGGTAAAATCTGCAAAAAAGATGGTGAAATTTGAAAGAACCCTCTTGAGCCCGGAAAATTGCGGCAGCAAAAAGTAACCAGTACAGATTTATATCAATTTTAAAGAAGGCGTCAGGGTGAATTTTGGCGCCGTACGATAATGCACCAGAGAAATATTTTGCCTCAGTCCCGCCATTCGGCGGGCCTCTTGGCCTGCGGGATCGTCCACTTTGCGGTATGTGATACAAACCGGAGGCGGACGAGAAAGCTTTTTAGCGATTTAAGGGTGCGAAACTTAAACAAGTAAGTTATATGATAAGCATGCTCCCCGCATGATGGCTTGTCAAGCAATTTTCTCCAAAATATTTCGTAAAAAGTCTGCATAGGGCTCAACTCGCCGTCAACGAGTGGATGCTAAAGAAATCGTCAACGATTTAAAAAAGAAAAATATTTGACGAAATAACCGTGAGCGTTGATAATACAAAGCAAAGCCACGGCGTTGCTTTCCGGACTGGTTGATGCAAAAATATCAATTTTATCTTACCCTTTTACCCCGTGGTGAAAAATGGAGGGATAATGTTTATCGACACGGATGAAATCAGAAGATTGAGGCAAAAGTATTACCTGCAGATGCAGCAAAGCGGTATCAAAACATTTCAGGATATGGATAAAATTGAAATGGAATCCCTTGAAGGCGGCGAGCTTGCACAAAAATACAAAGAACTTATTGCTCTCGGAATCAGTATATCCAACGCCTGCTACGGCTGAATTGAATACCATGTCAGCAGTGCTGTTGGCTTAGGTGCAAGTCGTCAGGAAATATTAGAAGCTGTTGCCGTTTCAGTCGCCCTGTGCGGATCCGTTGCGGATTGGCCGGCCAGGTATGTTTTCAAAATTTTAGAAGACATCGAAATGGATGAAGAAAGGATGGAAAAATAATTTTGAAAAAAGAAAATGTTTTCATTGTGTATTTTTCGCCGGCCGGGTCCACCCGGCATGTCGCAAAGGTTATCGAGAAGCGGTTTCAGACGCTGGATGCCGAGGTATCTGTGTTTGACCTGACCGAATGCCAAGGCGATATTGCCATGACAATTTCGCGGCGGATGGAAAACGCGGAAGGCAAAAGTTGTCTGTTTATCGGTTCTCCGGTATATGCTTCCCATGCAGTTCCGCCGGTGATGGAATGCATCGCCGGGATCAAAGAGAACCCCGGTATGTTCGCCGTACCTTTTGTGACCTGGGGCGGGGCTTGCAGCGGTATTTCCCTGTATGAAATGGGTAAAAAATTAATAAACAAAAAGGCTACGCTTCTCGGGGCAGCCAAGATTCTGGCCGTCCATTCCTTGATGTGGACGCTTGAAAATCCAATGGGGAAAGGGCATCCGGATGCCGGCGACGACCATATGATTGAGGCGCTTGCAAATCATATTCATCGAAAACTTCACGAAGTAAATCCCAAGGGTATAAACCTGTCCGAATTGGCGTATCAGACAAAGGCGGATCATGAAGAAATGGAAAAAACCGGCCTTCAAACCGCCAAAGCGCATTTGCCGAAACGAAAAATTGATACCGGGCATTGCAACCAATGCCTGTTATGTTCGGAAGTCTGCCCAACGGATGCCGTTAGGTTTACGCCGTACCCGGAATTCGGCGATGGGTGTGTTTTTTGTTTTAATTGTATGAGAAAATGTCCGGAAGAGGCAATCATCGCCGATCTGTCGGGTATTTGGCAACGAATCAGAGACAGGGCGGCTTATTTTTCCGAGCGGCCTTATTCACAGATATTTTATTAAGTGTCCATTTATGAATGGACACAGTGTTCCTGTATTTTATGACGAGATGTCTTATCTGTGCTTTACCGTGCAAAAGGAAACAGAGGAATTTTATTATGCCCGATAAAACACTAGGCCCTGATGATCGTATACAAATGCTGCGCAAGTTGTACGAAGACAAAATTCCTTTTAACAAGGTTTTGGGTTTTAAGATTGAATCGTTGGAGATAGACGATTTGCGTATTAAGTTCGAGATGAAAGACGCGTTCATCGGAAATTTCGTTCAGGGAATTCTTCACGGGGGTGTGATTTCTTCGGTTTTGGATACCACTGGAGGACTAACCGCTTCTTTGGGTGTTCTTCAGAAAATGGCCGGACGTACGGCCGAAGAAATCGGTAAAAGTCTGACGAAAATCGGTACTATCGATCTTCGCGTCGACTTTCTGAGACCGGGTAAAGGAAATTATTTTGTTTCGACGGGCGCCATCATGCGGGCCGGAAGGCGGGTCAGTGTCACCCGAATGGAGCTGTACAACGATCAGAAAATTTTAATCGCCGTCGGCACCGGAACATACATTGTAGGATAGATTATAGTATCGCTCTCCATTCATTTCAGAAAAATGTCTGTTAAAACCACCGGTCGAAGTCCGGAAAATAATTATTTTAAAATGTGTAACTGTTTGATACGAATATGTGAAAAATTCAGATGCCGATATATGGTTTTGCCCGACATCGTGACTCGAAGTGGTGAACATTTATGAAGATATTTTCGGCAGCAAGCCTTAGAACACGACTATATCTGCTGGTTTTGGCCGCATTCATACCGGTGTGCATCCTGTTATTTTATACCGCCGAGGAGCAAAAAGCCATTGAAACGAATGCGATTTTAAATAACGCGATACTTCTCGCACATTCCGCGGCCAATGAGGAGCACCAGCAACTGGAGGCAACCCGCCATCTGTTGATTGCCGCATCGGAATTTCTTTTGCAGAACGACGCCGGATCCGACAGGACAGAGCACTTCTTTGATGATCTCATTAAAGAATCTCGAGGGTATGTGGATTTAGGGGTTTTAACGCCCCATGGAAAGCTTTTAAACAGTGTCCGCGGCGTCCCTCCCTTCAAAGGGTCTGAAAAACCGGCGTGGTTTGTCCGGTGTATCACAGAGAAGATTTTTACAATGGGTGATTACAAAGTCGACCAGATTACCCAAGAACCTATGCTGTATTTTGCTTTGCCGGTCCTGGATAAACACCGGCAGGTGAAGGCTGCTGTTTTTGCGGCGATAACCCTGAACTGGATCAATCGATCGATTTATAGGTCCTTTGCAGAATTGCCGCAAGGTTCCACCCTGATCCAAATTGATGACGGCGGAGATATTCTCATATATAAACCGCATTTGCAAAAATGGATTAAACAGGATCACTTCGATCGATCACTGCTGCAGTGGATCTTAAAACACAAAACAGGTATAAAAAAAATCATCGGGGAAGACGGTGTTTCCCGTATTTATGCCTTTGCGCCGGCGCCCAGCTCTCTGAAAGCCCGACGCCACTACATATCGCTGGAAATTCCTCAGAAAATCGCATTCGCGGCCTCCCAACGGGTTTTTTTCCGCAATATCATTTTGCTCGGATTTATCGCAATATTGGCGGTGCTTATTATATGGTGGGCCGGTGATGCGCTGGTTCTCAGGCGCGTCAATATGATTGTAAAAGCCAGTCGAATGCTTGCTGAGGGTGATCTTGCCACCCGTGTCGGACCCATTCGCGGCGGTGACGAGATCAGCCATTTGGCCCGTGTCTTTAATGACATGGCGGCTGCTTTGGAACTGCGCGAAGTCCGGGAATATGAGGCCAAAGAAGCCCTCGAAAGATCCAGAGAACAGCTCAGGGATCTTGCATCCTATCTGCAAGATGTCCGCGAGCAGGAAAGGACACGAATCGCTCGAGAGATTCATGATGATTTCGGTCAATCGCTGACGATCTTAAAAATGGATTTGTCATGGCTGAAGAAGCACATGATTCAGGATCAACCGCAGGTTCAGAATAAAATTGATGCCATGTTCAAGGTTATCGACACGTCACTGCAAACGCTCCACGTCGTATCATCGGAACTTCGACCGGTCATATTGGATGATTTCGGTCTTGAATCCGCCATCGAATGGCAGGCCGAAGAGTTTCAGAAGCGAACCGGTGTCCGATGCCGTGTTTATTCCAGTGTCTCCAACCTCGATCTGACCAAAGACCAGTCGACTGCGATTTTTCGTATATTTCAGGAAACCCTGACCAATATCATGCGACATGCCGGTGCAACCAAAGTTGACGTCCGGTTGGAGATTAACAAAGATACGCTGACACTGGAAGTCGCGGACAACGGCCGTGGAATTACCGAAACTGAAATCGGTAATTCCCAATCCTTCGGACTGCTGGGCATACGGGAGCGCCTTTATCCCTTAAACGGGCAGGTTGATTTTATCGGTCATCCAAACAAGGGAACACGCGTCATCGTCCGCGTCCCAATTCCTATAAAAGGAGGGGCAGAATGATCAAGCTGATTATTGCCGACGACCACCCCATCGTTCGCGAGGGGTTGAAGCAAATTATTGCCGACTCTTCCTATTTTGTGGTTTCTGATGAAGCCGGCACCGGTGCCGAACTTTTGGCCAAGGTCCGTGAAAATGATTTCGATGTCATTTTGCTGGACCTGAAAATGCCGGGAATGGACGGCCTGGACGTATTAAAACAACTGAAAGTCGAAAAACCCAAAATTCCGGTGATTATTTTGACGGTTCATCCTGAAGCCCAGTATGCCTTGCGAATTCTTCGGGCCGGCGCATCCGGGTATTTGACCAAAGAAAGCGCTTCCTCCGAATTGATAGCAGCCATCCGAAAAGTAAATCGCGGCGGCAAATATATCAGTACCCATCTCGCTGAAAAGATCGCTTTTGCCCTGGATGCGGATTCCGAGAAGATGCTTCATGAGACGTTGTCGGATCGAGAGTATCAGGTGCTGTACATGATTGCTTCGGGTAAAACCGTCACGGAAATCGCGAAAGAACTCAACTTAAGCGTCAAGACCATCAGTACGTATCGCGCACGAATTTTGGAAAAAATGAATATGAAGACCAACGCAGAGCTCACCCGTTACGCATTTCAAAACCATCTCATCGATTAATCTTCGAATGACGCATTTTATGTCAGACGATGACTGACATGGCGTTTTCCTGATTTCCTACAATATTTTCAGACGATCACTGATTTTCGAAATTTTTCCTGCTGCTTATATTGATTTAACAAGAAAATGGATAGGTCATGAAAGACTCAAAGGAGGGCCATTTTATGGAACCTGTATTTATAAGCGGCGCGGAATCGGAAAAAAGCCCGATTCAGGAATTGTTTAAAAAACTCGAATCCGATAAGGGCGGCCTTTCCTGGTCAGAAGCGGAAAATCGGCTTAAGCAATACGGCTTTAACGAGATCGAGGAAAAAAGGGTCAGTCTGTTGCGCAAATTTTTGGGGTATTTTTGGGGACCGATTCCCTGGATGATTGAGGTCGCGGCTATTCTTTCTTTGGTGGTCCGGCATTGGGCTGATTTTTACATCATCATCGCGCTTTTGATTTTTAATGCCATTGTGGGCTTTTGGCAGGAATATCAGGCAGGTAATGCCGTGGATGCACTCAAAAAGAAACTGGCGCTAAAGAGCCACGCACTGCGAGATGGAAAATGGCAGGAAGTGCCGGCCAAGGAACTGGTTCCCGGCGACATCATCCGTTTGCGTCTGGGAGAAATCATTCCCGCTGATACCAAACTCTTTGACGGCGACTATCTCAGTGTGGATCAGTCCGCGCTCACCGGCGAATCATTGCCGGTGAACAAGAAACAAGGCGACATTGCGTATTCCGGTTCGATCGGAAAACAAGGCGAAATGGTCGGTCTTGTCACCGCCACAGGCAACAATACTTTTTTCGGGAAGACCGCCAAACTCGTTGTCGGGGCAAAAGCCGTCTCTCATTTTCAAAAAGCCGTGCTGCAAATTGGGGATTATCTGATTTATATCAGCCTCGGTCTGGCAGTCATCCTGGTCCTGGTACAGCTGTTTCGCGGGACGCCCTTTCTTGAACTGGTTCAGTTTGCCCTCATTCTTACCGTGGCTTCCATCCCGGTGGCCATGCCGGCGGTGCTCTCCGTAACCATGACTGTCGGTGCACTGGCACTGTCCAAGTTTAAAACCATTGTATCCCGGCTGGAGTCCATTGAAGAAATGGCGGGTATGGATATTTTATGTTCTGATAAAACCGGGACCCTGACACAGAATCGGCTCACATTGGGAGAGCCTTTGATATTCGGCGCGCGAAACAATCAGGAGCTGATTTTGGCCGCCGCCCTTGCTTCAAAGCCAGAAAATCAGGACGCCATCGATCTGGCGGTCATCGGTGGAGTTCAAGATCCGGAAGCCCTGCGAACGTATGATCAACTGAAATTTTTGCCTTTCGATCCCATCCACAAACGCACGGAGGGAACGGTCAAGGATACTCAAGGCAGGAGCTTCAAAGTCACCAAAGGGGCGCCTCAAGTGATTCTCGAAATGAGTGACGCCGGTGATGACACGAAAAGAAAAGTGGAAAAGGCGGTAGATGAATTTGCCGCCAAAGGATATCGGACCTTGGGTGTGGCACGATCCGAAGAAAATGGATCCTGGCAATTTTTAGGTATTCTACCGCTATTTGATCCCCCCCGGGATGATTCGGCCGAGACCATTATGCAGGCCAAAGCGCATGGTGTTCAGGTCAAAATGGTTACCGGAGACAATCTTGCCATCGGCCGGGAAATCTCCGGGCAGCTTGGCCTCGGGAAAAATATCGAACCGGCGGACAGTCTGCTTGCCGCCAATCAAAAAGAAGGACAAATGGCCCCTGATGTCGCGGATCAGGTCGAGCAGGCGGATGGGTTTGCCCAGGTGTTTCCCGAGCATAAGTTCGGTATTGTCAAAGCCCTGCAAGCCCGCGGCCACATCGTGGGGATGACCGGTGACGGTGTAAATGATGCACCGGCTCTGAAACAAGCGGATGTGGGTATAGCGGTCAGCGGCGCCACCGATGCCGCCCGTGCGGCAGCGAGTCTGGTCCTCACGGCACCCGGCCTGTCGGTGATTATTAATGCGGTCGAAGAAGCCCGCCGGATTTTCGAGCGGATGAATTCCTATGCCATCTACCGCATCACGGAGACCATTCGAATCATGGTTTTTGTGGTATTGGCGATGTTGGTTTTCAATTTTTATCCCATCACCGCAATTATGATTATTTTACTGGCCTTTCTCAATGATGTTCCGATTATGACCATTGCGTACGACAAGACATATCTCAACCCAAAACCGGTGCGCTGGAATATGCATCAGGTTATCGTGGTTTCCACCGTCATGGGATTGACAGGGGTCACAGGCAGTTTTCTGATGTTGTACCTGGCCATTGACTGGCTGCACTTGAGTGTGCCCCAGATACAAACCTATATATTTCTCACCTTGACGGTCGCCGGGCATATGACACTATTCGTTGCGCGAAACAAGGGTTTTTTTCTGAAAAAACCTTATCCGGCGCCGGTTATGATCTGGTCGGCAGTTGCGACCAAATTGCTCGGGACGCTGATGGCGGCGTATGGTTTTGGCCTCATTACGCCCATAAGTTGGAAGGACATCGGCATCGTCTGGGGATATGCCATTATCGGGGCATTTTTTACGGACTGGGCTAAAATCACTGTTTATCGCCATTTTGCCATGGAAAGCCCGCGTCATGAGGGATTTCTTAAAAGGGTTCAAGAAACTATCACACCCCATGCGCGCCACCATCATGGCATGTTTCAAAGGAGATAATTTGCTTCTCAACTCATCGAGAGACCAATGCAGAAGGATATTCATATTATTTAAATAAACCAGAATTAGGCATAACCTTCCGGAATCCGCATCGCTTGACAGGATTTGTCGGAAAACCACCGACATCCGATTGCGCTAAACGCCTACAACAAGATCAGACGATATCCGATTTCTATATTGCTCGGTATGGATTATTATAGGATAAAAATAGAAAGGAAGGTCTGCATGAAAAGAATCTACATCGTCGATGATTCCGTCAAACTGCGGAAAACATTGTGCGAGCTGCTGTCTGACGTTGACAATGTCCAAGTTATCGGACAGGCTGGCGATGCCGGGGAAGCACTCGACGATATTCGCATTCTCAAACCCGATACCGTTCTTTTGGATATCCGGCTTCCCGGTAAAAACGGTATCCAGTTGCTTGGCGAAATCAAGGAATTGCAGCCTGACATAACGGTCGTTATTATGACCAATTATGATTATCCACAATATCGTCAGCAGAGTATTCGAGCTGGCGCCGATCACTTTTTCAACAAGACCCGTGAATTTGAAAACATCATCGAAGTCTTGAAGGGGTGATTTGACGGATTGTTGAGTTTGAATGAGAGTGGACCAGTTGATTTTCATGAGGAGATTCATGTGATTAAAACCGTCAAAGGAGGCAAACAATGAAAACATTTAAAAATATTCTCGTCGTCAGTCGATCAACGAAATACTGCCGCGAGGCGGTAGAGACCGGCATTTCGCTGGCACACCAGTATGGCGCAAAACTTTATCTTCTGCACGTGATTCATGACCCGTTCAACCTGGACGGCTGGAACTTGCCTGTCTACAGCTTCCATAATGAATATGAAAAAATGGTCGCCGATGCCCGAAAGGCTCTGGATCACATGGTAAAGGTTGAGAAAGACAAAGGATTGCCGGTTACGATATGGGTTAAGGACGGTCCGCCGGCAGAAGATATCAAGAAGGTCGTCGAAGAGGAAAATATCGATCTGATTGTCATGCTGGCCCATCATGAGGGGCGTTTGGAACATTTTCTTTTCGGCCGAACCAACGATGCTATTCTGCGCGATTTGCCCGCATCCATTTTGCTGGTAAAAAAAGAAGAATAAGCCTCGATAGAGATGGGACATGCGAAAAGAGAATACTAAGGGCTCGCACAAAAATAACTTCACATTTTCGCATCCCGTCTTCAGGCCATCTTTGCCCGATCCTCAACCGCCAAATCCTCGAAATAGGCCTGCTATTCGTGTGGTTTGGCAATTTCGGATCGAACAAATCTGACCCAAATCCGGGCGCCAATTCTGTGAAATTATTTTTGCGTGAGCCCTAAGTTGCCGCCGCCTCTTCTTCCGGGACCTTTAACAGTAGAACATTTACCTTGTGATTTGCGCGTTTGTAACCTATAAGCCCTGTTCCGGTCATCGCCAGACTCAGCAATGCAAGGACCCCGTCGAAAATTGACCACCAGGAAAAACCGAACATACGAAAGAACGCAATGCTCAGCGTAAAAAATGCCAGTCCGGTGCGAATGAGGGCCAGATAGGTCCTACCTTGAGCCAGAGCCGTTCGCATATTCGAAAAAACCGTTCGGGTGCCGGCAAATGCTGTGCGTTTCTCTGAAAACTGTGTGCGAGTGGCGGCCATTCTATTGCGCTGTTCGGCCAGATTGTTCCTGGATCGTGAAAAATCCGTGCGCAATACAGAAAGATTCGTTCTCTGGCCTGCAAGAGATGTACGTTCATGAGCCATCTGGGTGCGGATATCGGACAGTTCGGTGGATTTGGTGGAAAGGGTTGTCTGCTCACGGACGAGCGCGGTCCGCTCTTTTGCCATATCGGTTCGATGTGTAGCGAGGGTATTGGTGACGGCCGCATGTTCCAGCAAATTCGAGGCGGATTCAGTTTGCTTTTTTTCCAAATCATGGATGGACCTGTTGATTTCAGTACCGGTTCGCTGATTATCCACCGTCTGAATCAGCAACGCGTGAATTGCCTCTAAAGTGGATGCGATCTGTTCGCTATATCTCTCTTCATCCATTGTGTTTTCCCTCCTGATGCCTTGAGGAAGCGGGGTTATAATTCTTATCCATGCCCATTCCGTATTCATGTATCCAGGTCCGGAATTGACGGTTATCTTCAAACTTGGACGCATATCCGGGGCTATAACGAATATCCATCGTGCCGGACACTGCCGCCTGAACAATCTCCATGATCGTTGTCAGCTCATCGCTTTCTAAATAGGGACCGATGAGAGAGACGCCGTCGCTTTGGACATCGGCCCGTATTTCCATCGTTGCCGTACGGGGATCGGTGACCAGTGACTCCTCGATTGCCGTTGCAAGGTAGAGCTGCTCCACTTCGGCCCTTGATTCCCGAGAGGCTTGAAAATCCTCCTCCGCCATGATGCATTCGAGAACGGCGCAGGCCGCTTTCAAGGATACACGATCCAGATTCACGGTGATATCGTATAACATGGTATCGCGTATGTCCTGCGCATACATGAATCTTGCCCACTTTATGCGCTGGTCGTCTGCATTGACGATATACTCGCGGGCCTTTTTCTCATCGCATGCCAGACGCTGCATGGTCATGGTCAGGCGCATTTGCAGGGGCGCTTCGATACGGACCCGCACCAGATGCCTAAGATGCGGCAAAAGGAGGTGGCCTGAATAGCCGTGATATACGACATGGTCATACCGGATTTCCTCAAGCAAGGCCTTTCGCATGAGAACCATATACGGCCATCTGAGTTCACTGAATTGATCGTACGCGGAAGCTGCTTCGGCAAGTTTTTCAAGAACCCGTGCGGCGATCTCTCCATGTTTGTTGACGTCGCTAACCAAATCTTCGCGAGAAATGCAGCGAATGCCTGTTTTATCATGGAGACAATCCACCAGCAGGTGAACGCCGGACATGGTTCCCCTTGAAATAAAAATAACCGGCATTTGTCAGCCCTCCTTTTTCATGGGGAATGCTGGATTCTATTGTATTAGGTCTATGGTGAGGGGCATCGCTAAAATATTGAAGCAAAGACCAATAGGTCCAGTTTATTTCTTAACACCACACGGCCAAATTGTCTATGATCGAAAATTCGTCGTGAAAAAAACGGCGCTTTAATTGCAGCTGGGGACTCGTCGTTTAATCCGGATTTATCAATTCGCTGATTTTTTCCATGCCTGCGGGCCCAGGATCTCGAGGATATCCTGTTCATCGATTTTTTCTTTTTCCAAAAGAATATGCGCCATGTCTTTGAGCTTCTCTTTCTCCTTTATAAGAATCTGTTTGGCATCTTCATAACATGTTCGAATGATCTCTTGTGTTTCTTCATCGATGATCTCTTCAAGTTTTTCCGAGCGTTGCTGAAGCATCGGACCTTGACCGAGAAACGGATTCTGGTTTTTTTCCACAAGGGATAAGTTGGGTGCGTGTCTACTCATACCGTAAACGGTAAGCATATTTCTTACGATATCCGCCACTTTTTCAAGGTCGTTGGAAGCGCCCGTTGAAACTTCGCCGAACACCAGTTCTTCTGCTGCCCGGCCGGCCAACAGCCCCTTGATTTTTCCGAGCAATTCGGACCGTGACATCAGAAAACGATCTTCCAAAGGGGTTTGAAGCGTGTATCCCAAAGCGCCGATGCCGCGGGGGATAATGGAAACTTTCTGTACGGGATCGGCGCCGGGAGTCAAGTGCCCGACAATGGCATGTCCGGATTCATGATAGGCAACCACCTCCCGTTCATGGGGATTGATCAGCCTGTTTTTCTTTTCCAGACCGGCAATGACCCGTTCGATGGCATCTTGGAAGTTGTGGTGGGAAACCGTGCTGCTGCCTTCACGGGAAGCCAGAAGGGCGGCCTCGTTGCAGACATTGGCAATCTCAGCACCGGCAAATCCCGGTGTTTCGGCGGCCAGTGTGTGAAAATTCACATCTTTATTTAAACTGAGATTGCGGGTGTGTACCTTAAAAATTTCTTTACGTCCTGCGAGATCCGGCCGGTCTACGAGGATCTGGCGGTCGAAACGGCCGGGCCGCAACAATGCCGAGTCGAGAACTTCGGGACGGTTTGTGGCTCCCATAATGATGATGCCCACTTGGGGATCGAAACCGTCCATTTCCGTGAGCAATTGATTCAGCGTGTTTTCTCGTTCATCGTTGCTGCCCGTGTAAACACCCTGGGATCGGCTTTTACCCACGGCATCAAGTTCATCGATGAAGATGATGCAGGGTGCTTTGGTTTTCGCATCCTTGAACAGATCCCGGACACGGGCCGCCCCTAAACCGACGAACATTTCTACAAAATCCGATCCGCTCAGACTGAAAAAAGGTACACCCGCTTCACCGGCGACTGCCCGGGCCAAGAGCGTCTTGCCCGTGCCAGGGGGGCCCACCAGCAGGATACCCTTGGGAAGCTTGGCACCCAGCCGGGTATAACGGTTCGGTTCCTTCAGAAAGGAAACAACCTCTTTGACCTCTTCCACCGCTTCGTCGACACCGGCCACGTCCTCGAAGGAAACTTTTTGAGACGAATCAACTTCATAGATTTTGGCCTTGCTTTTGCCCATGCTCAAAAAATTGCTGCCTTTGCCCATTCGGCGCATAATAAAGCTCCAGAGAAGAAAAAAGAGCCCCAAGGGAATGATCCAGTCTGAAATAAAATGTGAGAACCAGTGGGATTCGATCTTGCCGCGATAATTAATGTCGTGACGCTGAAGATCTTGTAGAAGTTGTGGATCTTTCAAGGGTACCACCGTGAATTGGCGATCACGTTTTTGTTGACGTTTACCGGCCAATTCGCCGAAGTCCAGATACCATGGCGTATGTTTTTGATGTGGTGTGAAATTGGATTGTTCTTGGGAAAGGGCAGCGTCCGGTTTGGTTTTTCCTTCTGTAGCGGGTCCTTTCTCCAATCCGTAGATTCGATCCGGCTCGATGATCACGTTTTGGATCTTGTTCATCCGGATCAAATTTTTAAACTTGCTGTAAGAAATTTCCTTGACGGCCGTTCCGGAAAAAAAGATCGTTTCCAGAAACAGGATCAATGAAAAAATGATGAGGTAGTAACCTAGTGAAAATTTTTTTCGATCTTCCATATCGGCCTCTGTGTAATCTTTACGTGCCATGGTGCGGAGTCGCTGAAGTCCACGGTGCATGACGGACGGTTTGCGCCGTCATGCACGCATGGCCTATCGATCTGCATCTTACTCGACCATCACCCGGATGTAACCGGTTTGACCGGTTCGGTGGTCCAGGACCAAAAATTGAGCCCAGTGGTGGGGTTTCAGGGATTGAACGACATTAACGAAACTTTGTACGCCGCTCACGGGTTGACCGTCAATGGACAGGATAATATCATTGACTTCAAAACCGGCTTTCCCCAGTAATCCGTCCGGCTGGAGCAATTTTATGGCTACCCCCTTAGGTTCTTGCATGCCATATTTCTGAGCCTCTTTGTCTGTTACGGGTCTCACCACCACGCCCAGTCGCTTGTTCACGGAAGCCGCCATTATTTTAACGGCGTTTTGAAGATTACCGATTTTAACCTTAAGGTTTCGTGATTTTCCATTTCGCATGACGGTCATGGTGACTTCCTTCCCGATGGTTGTATTTGCCACCAGATTTTGCAGGTCCGATGCATTCTGTATCTTGTTTCCCTCATACCCCGTTATTATGTCGTTTTTTTGAAGACCGGCTTTATCGGCCGGGCTTCCTTTAACCACTTCGACGACAAGAGCGCCTTGGGAAACATTAAGCTTCATGGACTGCTGCAGCGCCGGTGTGACGTCACGGATACTAACGCCCAGCCAGCCGCGTATCACCTTGCCGTTCTTGATAAGCTCATCGGCAATATGAACGGCGATTTTGCTCGGAATAGCGAAGCCGATGCCTTCGAATCCACCGGATTCGGATATGATAGCGGAATTGACCCCGATGACCTGTCCTTGCAGATTCAGTAAGGGGCCCCCGCTGTTACCCGGATTTATGGCGGCATCGGTCTGCAAATAGTCCTGGTAACTGCTTGGGTTCAAAATGCCCCGACGATGCTTGGCGCTGATGATGCCCTGGGTGACGGTCTGGTCCAGCCCCCGCGGGGCGCCGATGGCCACCACCCAGTCGCCGACTTTCAATTGATCCGAATCCCCGAAAGTGACATGGGGAAGCTTTTCGTCGGTTTTTATACGAACGACGGCAAGATCTGTCTTTGGATCGGTGCCGACGACTTTGCCCGGATATTTACGTCCGTCCGCCAGAAACACCTGGATTTTGTTGGCGCCGGCGACGACATGGTTATTGGTCAGAATATATCCTCTGGCATCCATGATCATGCCGCTGCCCAGTCCTTTAAGTTCTCTTTTGAATTTACGAGGCATTCGTTGATTGGGAGCGTTGAAGAAATAATGAAAGAACGGGTCGTTCTCAAAGGGCAAAAACGGATTGCTGACTTCCTGGCTCTGGGTGACCTCAATATGGACCACCGCCGGAAGCGCTTCCTTGGCAACCCTTGCGATAGCGGTACTCAGATCTTCGGCTGACGGATTGACCTTCATCGGCGCTGCGGCCTGCATGGAAGGACCGGCATTTGTCGCCGCGCTGGCGACGGCGACCGAATTCTGTGCAGCCGCTGAACCGGAAGACCGTGACTCGCATTGGGTCACCCCCAGAGTCAGTAGCAAAACAACGAAGATAAGCAGGTAACGCATGGTTCGAGTGTGTTTGTAAATCATTTTATCCTCCTAACTTTTCTGTTTTGATGAAAATACCCGGATCGATCTAAATTCCGGAAAAGATGAGCTCCTTTGAAGTTGATATTCTATCATTGCGCCGGGCTGCGATTGACACTGAAGGATGCAATTTCAAAAGAAGCCGTTAAACTTATTCTTTTTCATTTTCAGCTATCATCATTTTAATCATGTTTAAAAAATTCGGTATAAGCCTCCTTCTGATTTTCCTGTAGGAGATTGCCAGAACTTGCTGTCGGTGAGTGTCCTACAGCCATAGGTCCCCATAGACCAAGCAACGCATTTCGATGTTTTCAGGCGTGCGTATTTTTGCGTGTCATCAGTCCCGCCAGCAGGACCGCCAGGATGCCGGTCATGAAAATGCCGTCAAAAGTTCCGGCGCCGCCGATGGAAGCGATGGGAGCTCCAAGACCCTGTATTTTACCGAGATTCAAAAGATCTGCACCGATTAGTGTGCCGAGTGTGCCGGAAATGTAGGCCAACGCCGGGGCATACTTTGCGGACAGCAGCATCGCTACTGCCGTGGCTGCCGCGAGAGGAACCAGAAGCGGTACGGCGATACCCAGTCCCGTTACCGGATGGGCCAACCAATGAACGACAACCGACACCACAGCGACCCCGAGCAGCGCCGTGCCGAAAAGTCGATTCTTGAAAATCAGATAAATGGATAGAATAGTAGGAATAACAGCCCCGCCGACGTTGACCGCGATAACTGTTCCCGGATATTGCGTGACGGTGGGAATGATATATGGAATACCGAAAAATGTCACCTCGCCGGCGGTCCGAACGGTTTCCGGCGGCAATTGATAAACCGGAATATTGATGTAGCTGCCCAAAAAACACATCAACAGCAGCAAAAATACGTAACGCCGGTTGACACCGATGGTCTGGTAAGCGTATCCGAGAACGCCCACTTCAATCATGACGATCAGAAAAATAAACAGAAAAAAGAGTATCAACAAAAACGGCAAGGCCAACGGGAAATAGTGCAGCATAATTTTCCTCCTGTGAAAATCTGACTTCCGACTAATGGGGTGCCGGACCTTCTGTGACCTGGACCAGGCTTTTGACCCGAAGCTGCCTGACAAATGCCGATTTGACCTGTTGGGCCGTCAGTGCCATATAGCGTTTTGCGGCTCGGCTCGGTTCGTCCAAAGGAAGGTCCAGGACCGACCGGTGGATGTACCCCCGGGCAATGCTTCCCAAGCTTGATTCGGCCAGCGGAATTTCTCTCAACAGCATCGCTTTTGCCCGCCGTAGCTCAATGGGGCTAACCAGTTGCGTTTGCATCATTTTCAAGTTTCGTTCTACGATGGCGCGCGCCCGAGAGACGTTGGATGGGTCACTGGCGTAAGTCACCGCAAAGGTGCTGCGGGTTTTACCCGCTTCCAGATCTACTCCGACAGAATACACCAGACCGGTTTGCTCGCGCAGGTCCCGGTACAGACGTGTGGCATAAAACCCGCCGCCCAGCACGTGATTGCCCAGATTCAGGGCATAGTAATCCGGATCCGAACGGGTTATGCCCAGAGTTTCGGCCAGTATGACCTCATCCTGAATCCGGCTGGTGTCCGGAACGTTGACGGTGGAAGGAGCGTTTGACGGTACACGGGGAAGCAAAAGGTCGGGTTTTTTACCGACGGCTTTCCAGGCGCCGAAGTATTTGTTTATGACCGACGCTGCCTTTTCGGGCGTCACGTTTCCGATGATCACGATAACGGTCTCGTCGGGCCGAATAACAGTGCTATAGTAATTTCGAACATCCTTTAATGTCAGCGCGGCCACAGTTTTCGGCGTGGCCCAGTGCAAGGCAGGATCGTGCCGGGGCAACAAAGCGGTTTTCAGTGTCCGGTGGGTCAATACATCGGGACTTTGCTCTTTTCCCGCAGCAATGGCTTTGACCTGGCCTCGGACGATTTTGAATGCCGTATCCGGCAGGGCCGGATGCAGCAAGTCGTCCGCCAGCAACTGTACCCCTCGATCGAAATGACCCGTCAGAACCTGCAAAGAAAAATCCGTTCCCACGGAAACGTTTGCGGCGATGTCATCCAGGGCTTTTTGATAGGCCTTCCGGCTCATTGTTTTGGTTCCGTAACCATAGAGTCCGTCCAGAACCTCGTCGACGCCTTCCTTGCCGGGAGGTGTTTGCAGGTATGGATTGTTCTTAACATGTCCGTATATGCTCACCGTATGGCTGACGGACTCCGGTTGAACAATCAGTTTGATACCGTTGGGCAACGATTTTACTACGGGATTGAGATTCGAGGTGGGAATAGACAGGCGCTTCAATGCCTTGCTCGCCCAGTCCGGCAATACGATGTTGCGAGTTTGGGGCAATGTAAACTTCTCCTTGCCCGTGTAATTTCGCGCGGATGCGGGTTTTCCAGAAGCTTCCGGTGTGAGAACGGCAACCACCGCATGGTCCAAATCAAGATAACGGCGTGCCACCCGGTTCACATCATCTGCAGATACGCGGGAGATGGCTTTCAGGTCATCTTCGGGAGACCTGCGTCCTTCTACCCCCAAAGCCTGTGACCAGGCCATGGAGAGTCCGAAAACAGAGTTTTTTTCAAATTCAGCGCTTGCCAGTTCCTGTCGCTTTGCCGCTTCCACCAGGTCCGACCGAACCCCGTCTTTCACATAATGGCGCAAAACAGTGCGGAGGTTTTTTAAAACCTCATCGACACGGCCGTCCTTGGGAAATGCAGCGACTACGTATCCCAAACCCGCCTTGGAAAATGTGTCCAGGTTGAAATCGACATTCAGAACTTTCCCTTCCACACTCAATTGATACAGGTCTCCGCGCTGACTGTTGAGAACATCTTCAAGCACCTGGCTGGCGGCATAATTCGGACTGTCATAGCCGGGCAGACGAAAAGCCATGATGGCCAATCCATAGGGGAGGTCGCTTTTAAGCCGAATAGTTTCAGGCTTTATGGGATTCAAGCGAACGTCCGGCCGTGGGGGAAGCTTCTTAGCAGGAATATTACCGAAATAAGTTTTGATCAGCTTGAGCGCATACTTGGGTTGAACGTCTCCCACGATAATCAGGGTCGCATTGTTGGGAGCGTACCAGGTGTCATAAAATTTTTTGAGCATGGCGCCTGTGGTTTTTTCGAATGAAGCATGAGTGCCCAACGCATCATGGGCATATGGCGTACCTTTAAACATGGCTGCCAGAAGACGGGTGTAGAAGATATATTCGGGACTGGAATAATCCTGGGCCACCTCCTGTTCGATGGCGCCGCGTTCTTTTTGCCAGAGCTTCTCGCTGTCTATCACGCCACTCATGCGAATGGCTTCGATGCGCAGGGCAATATCCAGGTACTGCGACGGGATGCTGAAAAAGTATTGCGTGACGGATTGCTGGGTGTCGGCGTCAAACATGCCGCCCATGGCTGCGGTAATATCGGCGAGCTGACCGGCCGACAAACCCGGATTCCCGCGGAACATCATATGTTCCTGGGCATGTGCCATACCGGGAAACCTACGCGGCGCTTCGTTGGATCCCACTTTGTAATTGACAACGGTAGCCACCACCGGCGCAATGGGATTGCGAACGATAACCACCCGCAGCCCATTGTCCAAAACCGCCCGGGTTACGGTCTTGTCGGTATTTTTATGCGCAGCGGCCTCTGAGAGACCGGGTGTCAATCCCAAAAGGGCGACAACCATCCCAATCCATACAAAATTTAAAATCGCCGGTTTCCAGGTGTTGGCGGATCTCAGCATGATCAATTTCATCCTCATGTCCTCCTTCATTAAAAGGCCCATGAAACAGCCTAAATTTTCCATTACTTATGATTTGATTTAGCCCAAAAAATATGTTGCGAAAGGTCGATCTTTTTTCCATGCGCGGGATACATTCTTAAAATTCAATCGATTCAGGTAAAACATAGACATAACCCTAATGGATTGTAAGGAGAGTTCATCCGATTTTGCTGTAGGAATATGCAGCTATTTTTTGTCGGTATTTGTCCTGCAAAACGGATTTTGAAGATTTTTAGAAGAGAAGTAAATTTATAATAGCTCCCTGTAGATCTCAACAGGATGTTTGACCACGATTTTATCTGCAGATCGGGACATCATATCGGAAATTTGGAGCATGCAGGCCGGACACCCGGTGGCAACAACGGAACATCCGGACGCTTTGATATAGTCCCTTTTTAATTTTCCTATATTCGATGACAGTTTATAATGTTGCAGATTAAAACTCCCTCCCAATCCGCAACACCAGTCCGCTTCAGGCATTTCTTTGAGTCGGTATGCGGGATTTGCATTGATCAGCGCCCTGGGTTCGGCAGCCACGCCCAGTGATTTTTTAAGATGGCAGGGATCATGAAAGGTTACGTCAACGGCAGTGTTCGAGTCCTCGATGCCACCCTTTTCCAGCCCGACCTTTGATACCAGTAACTGACTGATATCCAAGGTTTTTTGAGCGATTTCATCAACCTTGGTTTGGATTGAATCGGATATTTTATCCGCCATCATCGGCCAAATTTTCTTGATCGTCGACGTGCAGGTGGCACACGCCGTAACCATGTAGTCAAACTTTTCGGCATCGAATATTTCTAGATGATAACGAACAAGACGGTTAAAGGTTTTCAGGTCTCCGGAGGAAATGGCCGGTATCCCGCAGCAGCCTTGCTTTTGAGGCATGAAAACACCGACTTCATGATAATTTAATACATCGATTACATCCTGGGCGAGTTGCGGAAAAATTTTATCGATAAGGCATCCGACGAAAAAGAATACTTTCAGGCCGGAACGCCCTTTGTCAGTATTTAACGAAGCTGTTTGTCGGTGAAACGGCACCGTCGCCAAGGGCATGAAATGCCGATCTTTCAGCAGCGGTGAAACGAACCGGGCACAGGAAGTGCCGATAATCTCATTGGCAGGCCTCGTAAAAATTTTCTGGAATTTTAAGCCCCATTCCGCAGCTCTGTCAAAGATTTCAGGACGCGAAAGCATCCCCCTTAAAATCAATTTCCTGGCCGGCGAAAGCCCCATGAAACCGGTGAGAATCGCACGAGCCTTGATGAATATTTCCAAAACGCTCACACCACTGGGGCAGTTGGCCGCACATGACCCGCATAGAAGGCACTTGTTCAGGCGGTCGTAAACCCCCTGAGGATCTTTGAACATTTCCTGCAAAAGCCCGTCTAAAAGCGCCAGCTTCCCCCGGGCCACATCCGCCTCTAAGCCGGTCTCGCGAAAAAGCGGACAGACCGCCTGGCACATGCCGCACCGCATACACACCACAAGCTGGTCTTCCAGTTCCTGCATCAGTTTGGTCAACGCTTTTATTTTCGGCATTTCGTCCTCTTCATTCAATCTTTTGTCATTGAGCACCGCCATTGATGATGAATTGAGAAATTGTCGTATTCATCGGGTATTAGAATAACCGATGATTTTTTCCGGATTAAGGATATTATTGGGATCCATTGCGGCTTTGATACGCCTGGAATAGCGTATTGTCGCCAAGCCGGTCTCTTTCTCAAGAAAGCAGGATTTGGCAATGCCTGTTCCGTGCTCACCGGAAAGCGTTCCTCCCAACGAAAGCGCCTTGTCGAAAATAGTTTCGATGGCGGCTTCCACACGCTCCCATTCTTCTTTGTCCCTGCGATCCGTAAGAATCGTGGGGTGAAGATTGCCGTCACCGGCATGGCCAAACGTGCCGATGGAAATATCACATTGCTTGCTGATATCCTGGATGGCCCGCACCATTTCAGGAATTTTACTCCTGGGGACGGTGGCATCTTCCAGCACCACAGTCGGTTTTAATTTTGCCAGCGCCGAAAGCGCGCTTCTTCGCGCGGCCCAGACCTTGTCTCTCTCGGCCGCATCTTTAGCCACCCGGATAGAGTCTGCCCCGATTTTTCGGCACAAGTATTCCACTTTTCCGGCATCTTCTTCCACTTGGGCCGGATGCCCATCGACTTCTATTAACAGCAAGGCTGCGGCATCTACCGGCAGTCCGGCACGGCTGAAATCCTCGACCGCCCGGATAGTGAAATTGTCCATAAATTCCAGGGTGGCCGGCACAATCCGATGGGCGATGACGGCGGCCACGGTTTCAGAAGCCCTGTCCATATCATTGAAAACGGCAAACATGGCTTTTTGACGGGCTGGCGGTGGAATCAGCTTCAAGGTAATCTCATTGAATACCCCCAGGGTGCCTTCCGAGCCAACCAGCAAGCCGGCCAGATTATAGCCGGTGGCGCATTTTACGGTTTTGGACCCGGTCTTTATTGACTCGCCTTCGGCATTGAAGAATTGAAGTCCCATAACATAATCTCTGGTAACGCCATATTTAAGACCGCGCAATCCACCCGCATTTTCGGCAACATTCCCGCCGAGGGTGGAAACCGCCTGGCTTCCCGGATCCGGCGGATAAAAAAGACCTTTGGCCTCAACAGCCGCAGCAAGTTTCGCCGTCACAACACCCGGTTGAACGATAGCATACATATCTTCCGAATTTATTTCCAATATTTTATCGAGCGCATTGGTTAAAAGCACCACCCCTCCGCGAATGGGAATCGTCCCACCGCTTAAATTCGTGCCGGCACCACGCACCGTCAGGGGCAGTTGGTTTTCGTTGCACAGGCGTACAACCCGGCTTAAAGACTCACTGTCTACAGGGCGAAGGGCAAGGGCAGGCACGACCGCTGCCAGCACAGCGGCATCGTATGAATACGTCAATAAGTCAGCCTGATCCGTGAAGACATTTTCCGCCCCGAGCACGGTTTGGAATTCTCTCAGTAACGCCGGGTTGATCATGGTTCCTCCTTGAAGTTGAATGCCGCTGTGGCGGTTCGATGCAGAATCCAGATCTGATTAAGCAAATGCAGGAAAAAGCCGAAACCATCCAAGCGATTATTTTGAAACATTTTCGTATAAATGACGATTTCAGTATACTGTGGATTTAAACAAAGCTCAAGGCGAGCTGATTGTTGTCGCCATGGAATCGGGCGTTGCGGAAGAACCCTGAAAACTTTTTAAAATCACGGGCTATGATTACATGAAATCCAAATCATTTCCCTTGTTGGGGCAACCGGGATCCGGCCGGATGACCTTCAATACATATGGTGACTTCTTCATGGATGGATTTTATCTTTCCCGGTCGCAGAATTTTGTCGGTTTTTCTCAGGTCGACGCTTTTTATGATATAGTTTTCTTCGATATGCTTGTACAGTGAGTTTAAAATATCCTGCGGGGCATCGGGAGACGCCGGATAGGTGATATCTCTCCGAACGGTGACGGTTTCCTCGATTCGGCATTCGACGTTATGATTGGCAGGGGAAATTTCAACCGCGGCATCGGAATCTTCGCTTGTCTGGGGAATCGGCTTGAAAAATTCGCAATAATTGGCACTCGACGGCGATACGGTTTCCAGATACCGCACCCCGTATTTATTGTTTTCAAGGGTGAATATTTTGCATTTTGCAGGCTGACGGGCATTGAGAATGACACGGGTGCAGGACTCACAGGTGGCATCACGCAGCTTTTTTGAAGAGAATCCGCCGGTATTTTTCTCATCCTTTCGGGCTGATAAATAGATGTGAGAGATGCCCTCGACTCCCTTGCCGAGGATTTTCTTTTCCATTGGGATTTACTCCTTTGACATACCCTATTGAATAATATATTGTATGTCAATAGCAAAAACATACAACATGTTGTATTAAAGGAGCGACAATGGTCAAACGAGTCACGATTATGTCTGAAGGTTTTGAATTGGAGGGCCTGTATAACTTCAAGGATGAAAAAAAGGGCGTGGTCGTAACACATCCCCATCCCCTTTATGGCGGAGACATGTATAATCTGGTGGTGGAATCCATGGTGCATATTTACGACATGAAAGGGTATTCGACATTAAAATTCAATTTCAGGGGGGTTGGGGGAAGCCAGGGCACGTATGGCAACGGCGTGGGAGAGCAAGAAGATGTTTTGTCCGCCATTTCCTTTCTTGCGGATATGGGAATAGTATGGATCGATTTGGCGGGATATTCGTTCGGTGCCTGGGTGAACGCACATGCCCTTCGAAAAGACAGCCCGGTAAACCGAATGATCATGGTCTCGCCGCCGGTCGGATCTATGGATTTTGCCTCCGTTTCTGCGATGAATTCCCTTAAGTATGTGGTCACCGGCAACCGGGATGACATTGCCCCTGCAGATGCCGTCAAAAAATTGATAACTTCCTGGAATCCCGATGCCCGTTTGGATATCATCGATGGTGCGGACCATTTTTACGGCGGATATTTGGATCAGTTGGAAGACTGTTTGAGTTCCAATATTTAGTATCTATCCAATAAAAGATGAGAAGAAACGCTCTATCAGCCGATATTTGCCGAAGCCTTGTTTCTCGTCGACAAAGTCTCGGCGCTGCCAGAGAACCAGGTTATTTTCCCACGGGAAAATCGGCCAGGGTCGGAAGGGTTTTAACTCGTATTGTCGAATTTTAGACCATGTTCTCACATAGGATTTGCCCCTCAGCTGCTGTCGCTCACATCCGTGAAGATCTTCCTGAAGAACGAATTTCGGGTTCATAGATTGAATGACTTCTTCCCATCGGCGATGCGGCAGTACCCGCTGACAGACCACCGCAGCGCAATTTATACCGAACAGCTCTTCAACATAGGTTCCCGGAAAAAAATGCGCCTTTTTCCAGAACCGGTCAGGACTTTCCCTATAATAACTTGTTAACAAGGTATTCATGCTATCAGGGTCCATAAATACGTTGTTCATACCGGGCCCAATCTGGTCGGCATAATCAATTCCCACATAATAGCTCAGCTTCAACCCGGCCATAAGACGAAGGTGATTGTCGATTCGATTGATCCATCTCCCACAGCCCAGGCTGACAATGGTTTTGTGGCCGTTGGATTTGAGAAACGTGACAGCCGGTTCATGGCGTTCATGTATCTTAAATGTATTGATGAAAGATATCCTTCTTTGATTCATTTGAAGTCTTACAGGGCTCCCAATTGCACGACCAGCCTGGAAATTTAATGGCTCATTTGCACAAGACCCTGTTTACAAAGCAATCGGATGCTTTGATCAGCACCAAAGGGTGACGGATTCTCATGAAATGTTCGGATTGAGCTGATTTGATCGTTATGAAAGCTGAAGATTAAAAATATAAAAACAGTTGTTAATATCACTGCAGAATTTCAAATCAATACATTTCTCGCCATGAAAAATAAATTATGGTATAGATCACCAAAACTGATTTAATTCCTATTCATAAGTAGCCAAAAAGTATCATGAGGTTTGAAAAAAATAAAATTCTATTATCCATTCCGTTATTATTGGCATTTTTGTTTTTTTGGTCCTGCGGAATTTTTAAAACAACCTACAAGGTCACAAAGGGAACCGTAAAAACCACCTATAAAATTGCAAAAGGTACGGTAACAACAACTTATAACGTCACTAAATTTGCCGGAAAAACCGTATACACAATCGGCAAATACACCTTTATTGTCGTCATGGCACCCTTGAGCTGGCCGCTGATGCATGAAGATATCGATTCCATCGACGACCTGCCGCCAAAGGAAGCGATCCGTCAGGGTCGCGTTAAAACGTCTCCCTATGTGGTCAGGGGCAAACGGTATGTCCCAATGTCTGTAAAAGAGGCTGCCAATTATCGGCAAAAAGGGATTGCCTCCTGGTACGGTTACGAGACGCGTCGTCAAAAAGGGGGGCACATGACGGCAAACGGCGAGGCTTTTAATCCCGATGGTTTGAATGCAGCACATAAATATCTACCCCTGCCAACCTACGTTCGCGTGACCAATCTTGAAAATCATCGGCACATCATTCTCCGGGTCAACGACCGGGGCCCTTTTGTACCGGGTCGTATTATCGACCTTTCCGCCGGTGCCGCCAAAAAGTTGGACTTTTATAAAAAAGGAACGGCAAGGGTTTTGGTGGAGGCCATTCAGCTTAAAGGATAATACGAAGCAGCTTCTCAATCCTTTCCAATTATTGGTGGGAGGCCATCCGGCTTTAAACGTGTGGTTCCAGTCTGAATTTTTTGTCAGTTGTCTATATGATCATTTTTTGTTAATAGGAATTCTGGATTCATCCGGGTTTCACATGGCAACGTGTCGGTTCCTGCGGATAAATATTTAGTGGTGAGCACCATGTTCGTATTTTGCCGTTGCTTTATATGCATCGGGTATCGAAAAATTTTTCGGCTTCTGCCAGCCTTTTTCTTATTGGCCGGCGTTAATTTATTGTCCGGATGTTCATTGTTTATTTCTTCCGCATCGGTGGATATGACCAAAAATCTGTCCCGGGCCATTTCGAATAACGACGATCTCGCCACCGTAAAAGCCGGGGCGCCCGCATACCTGTTGATGGTCGACAGTCTGCTGTATCAGGATCCGGACAATGAATCCCTGCTTCGCGGAGCGGCAAATATCTATACGGCATACACCAATGTCTTTGTTAAAGACAAGGAAAGGGCAGGGAAACTCACCGATAAAGCATTGAATTATGCTTTTCGAGCCCTCTGTGTCCGAAAGCCCGATACCTGCCGAATTCGAACGAAAAGTTTCAAAAACTTTAAAGATGCGCTTTCACAATTGAACAAAAAAGATGTTCCGGATTTGTTTGCTCTGGGGTCCGCGTGGGCCGCATGGATTCAGTCACACCGTGAAGATTGGAATGCCGTGGCGGAGATCTCGAGGGTGGAAGCCATAATGCAGCGCGTTGTCGAACTGGATGAATACTACCAGGATGGCGCGGCGCATCTGTATCTCGGTGTGTTGGCGACATTTATTCCACCGGCATTGGGCGGAAAACCTGAGGTCGGACGACGGCATTTCCAACGCGCCCTGGAGATTTCCAAGAACAAGAATTTAATGGTTAAGGTCATGTACGCCCAGTACTACGCCCGTCTCATGTTCGATCGAAAACTGCATGACCGACTGCTTCACGAGGTGCTTGACGCCCAAACGCATGTTCCGGGATATACCCTATTGAACACCCTTGCTCAGAAGCGGGCGAGGGAGTTGTTAAAAAGCGGGGAAGATTATTTTTAGTGGCTTTCCATAAATAGTCTTTATTCCGCTGGACTTCGTTCTCCGCGGGTTTCCGGTTGCGGCGTACTTTGTGTACGCCTCACTGAAAACCCTTGTGCGGCCTTAACCAGCGAGATAAATCCTCGTTTATGAATTAGACACGATAGTGTTTCCTCCTATACTGGATGGACAATAGTTAAATTCCGTATTGGAACAATTTTGTCAAAAGTTGAAGAATATTTATTTGTTAAACGATCCATGAATTATGTTTTTTCTACATTTATATAGAATGAAGATTTAGTCGAAAATGATTAAAAAGGTGCTTTCATGATAATTAGAATCATAGTGTTTATAGTCGTTTTTTTGTTGGCCGGTCAGGCCCAGGCCATTCGTATTAAGATTGCAACCCTTTCACCGGAAGGATCCGTATGGATGGAAAAAATGCGCCAAGGCGCTGCGGAATTGGCCAAAAAAACAAATAACCGGGTTCTGATAAAGTATTATCCGGGCGGCGTGATGGGGGATGACAAAGCGGTGCTTCGCAAAATCCGTATCGGACAGCTCCAAGGCGGCGCTTTTGTCAGCGGCAGCTTATCCGGGATATATCCCGACAACCAAATTTACAATTTGCCGCTGTTTTTCAGATCATTCAAGGAAATCGATTATGTTCGCAAACACTTGGACCGTCGCATTATGGAAGGATTTGAAAAACAGGGGATGGTCATTTTCGGAATCGCCGAGGGCGGATTCGCCTATGTCATGTCGACGGTTCCCATCCGGACCGTTGAAGAAATGCGCCAACAGAAAGTCTGGATTCCGGATAATGATTCGATGATTCTGGAGACGGTCAAAACATTTCATATTTCGCCGATCCCATTATCCATCGCCGATGTTCGGGCTGGTCTCCAAACCGGCCTTATCAATACCGTGACCACCCCGCCCATAGGTGCGCTGGCACTGCAGTGGCATACGCAGATTAAATATTTGATGGATGAGCCGTTTTTATACATTTACGGGATCCTGGCCATCGATCGCAAAGCATTTGAACGAATCACTCCCGGTGATCAGGAAATTTTTCGAGAAATTATGGGAAATGTATTTAAAGCGCTGGATCGACGCAACCGGGAAGACAACATAAAAGCCATGCAAACATTGCGTAAACAGGGCATTACGTTTATCAAACCGTCTCCCGAAGCCCTTAAGGAATGGTTCAAAGATGCTTCCGAAGTGCCCAAACAGCTGATTAAAAGCCACAGATTATCCCAGGAGATGGTTGATACGTTGACCCATCTAATCAAAGAATATCGTGCAAAGGAGTCCGGCGCCAATGAATGATCTGCCCCGAAAATCCTTTCTGGAGCGTTTTCAGAGGGTCATAGAACATGTAGAAGATTCGATTCTGGTGGGGTTGCTTTTATTGATGATTTTCATGGCGGTTCTCCAAATCCTGCTTCGCGACGTGTTCGCAACGGGTATTGTCTGGAGCGACGTGCTCGTGCGCATCCTGGTGCTGTGGGTTGGGCTCGTGGGAGCGATGGTTGCCAGCCGGCAGGGGAGACATATCAACATTGACATCATGGATCGCTACCTGTCGGAACGTGCAAAAATTGTTGCCAGGTTCGTTGTGGAATTCTTTACCGCTTTGATTTGCTTAATCGCGGCTTATTACGGGCTGCGATTCGTACAAATGGAGTTTTCCATGGGAGGGAGAGCATTTGCAAAGGTTCCGTCATGGCTGTGTGAATCCATCATTCCTTTTGCTTTTATGGTTATGGCCGTACGATATATCCTACTGTCAGTGAATAACTTTAAAAAAATCGTTGAATCCAGATCGTGATCCCGTATATTTTCGCTCTGATATTGGTTCTTCTGACCATCTTCGGCACGCCGCTGTTTGCCGTCATCCTGGCGGTTGCAATGCTTGGATTTCATCATCAAGGTGTTGACCTTTCGGTCATCGCCATCGAAATGTATCGCATTGCAGATACACCGGTGTTGCTGGCGCTGCCTCTGTTTACGTTTGCCGGATATGTACTCGCCGAAAGCCGGACATCACACCGCCTGGTTAATCTCACCAAAGCGTTTATTGGCTGCATGCCGGGCGGCTTGGCCATTGTCGCTTTTATTGCCTGCGCTTTTTTCACCGCTTTCACCGGTGCATCCGGAGTGACCATCGTGGCTTTGGGCGCCCTGCTGTATCCGGCATTGACCGAAGCCGGATACCGGGATAAATTCAGCATCGGTTTGGTAACGTCATCCGGTAGTCTGGGGTTGTTGTTGCCGCCGTCGCTTCCGCTGATTCTTTACGGAATCATCGCACAGCAGATGGACATCGGTAAAAGCGTGTCCATTAATGATTTATTCCTGGCCGGTATTTTTCCGGCGCTTCTTATGGTGTTGATGTTATCATTTTGGAGTCTGTGGGAAAACCGTCGAAATCCCATTCCTTGTGAACCGTTTTCGGTAAAGGAAGCCGCGTCCGCGCTGCGTGAATCGATATGGGAAATACCACTGCCGTTTTTTGTGCTCGGCGGTATTTACGGGGGATATTTTGCCATTTCCGAAGCGGCTGCCGTGACAGCCATGTATGTGGTCATCGTCGAAGTTTTTGTTTATAAAGAGATCAAGATTTCCCAGCTTCCATCCATTATGCGGGAATCGATGATTATGGTGGGTGCGATCCTTTTGATTCTGGGCGTGGCACTGGCGTCCACCAATTTCCTGATCGATGCGGACATCCCGGTGCGCTTGTTTAACCTGATTCAGGCCCATGTTACAAACAAAATCGTTTTTCTAATTTTGTTGAATATCCTCTTGTTGATTCTCGGTGCAATCCTGGATATTTTTTCGGCACTGGTCATTATGATACCCATTATCCTTCCGGTGGCGGTAAATTATGGAATCAACCCGGTTCATCTGGGCATCATTTTCCTGGCCAACATGCAAATCGGCTATTTCACGCCGCCGGTGGGTATGAATTTGTTTATCGCCAGTTTCCGCTTTGATAAATCCATCACCGAGCTCTACCAGGCCGCTTTTCCCTTTATGATCGTGCTGCTGATAGCCTTGCTGATCATTACCTACTGGCCCGCCCTGAGTCTTTTTCTGATACAGTGATAATCCAAAGTGAGCGTTTCAAATATTAAAAGGGGAGTTGTTTTAGTCATTGACGATGAAAAGGGAATGCCATCATCCATTGCAAATCCCAGCATTTTTGACAGTCTTTATTTATGAAAACGCACCCGGTTGTAACTATCCTTCATACAGCACCGCGAGAATGGTCGCCTGTCCTTTCTTTGAAGCAACCAGGTGCGGTGTTGTGGACAGATAGTACGCACTATCTCCGGGGTTGAGGTCAAAGGTTTCTTCTCCAATATTCAGGATAACAACGCCATCCAATACGTAAATAAATTCCTCTCCGTCATGAATGGAAACTTCCTTGTCGGGGTTTTCTTCAAGCTGCACAATCAAAGCTTCCATATGGCGGCCTTTGACTTCAGGCGCGAGACTCTTGTAAATATAGACCTGTTTTTTGCCTTTCTGCGACGTGGACCTCGAGACGATCTTTTGTTCCTTCTTGCGCGTGATAGAGTAGATTCTGTCGCCGGTTCCCGAAATGAGTCGACTGAAAGCGCTGTCAAGGGCCTTGGAGAGCTTGATGACCGTTCCGAGTTGAGGCTGGACTTGATTGGTTTCGATGTTCGACAAGAATTCGACATCGAATCCCGTCATGTGTGAAAGCTCGTCCAGAGAAAGCCCTTTTTGTTCTCTCAACGCCTTGATTCTTTTGCCGATTTCATCGACGCCTTTGCCGGTTGTTTGACAAATATCACCGGTCAGATCTTCAAAAAAATCTACATTGATATGGGGGGTTATCTTTTTGCTTACCATGTTATACTCCCTCTTTAAATTCTTCCTGTCATCCCTTTGGGTATTCTTCCGGTATGCGCGCATTCCGACCGGAGACGCCTTCCGACAATTTTTTCCACCACGCGTCCGATGTGCAGGAGTCTATCCACGTCAAGGCCGGTATCGATGCCCATTTCATCCATCATCACGACCATATCTTCGGTGGATACAAGCCCCACGATTCCGGGATCTTCGTAATAGTATTTTCCGGTGCCGGCAACGGGAATGCCGTCGATGAAGTTGGCGGGCTGGCCGCCGGTTCCACCCATGGTCGATTCGAAATGGGTGATTCCGGCTTGAAGGGCCGCCAGTACATTGGCAAGACCCCAGCCCCGGGTGACATGAAAATGCGCCACGTGTTTAGACGTGTCCGGTATGGCATCGAGAATCATGGAATAGTATTCATAGACTTTGTTCGGCGGGGCAGAACCGTCATGATCGGCATGTTCGATATCATCCGCCCCGATGTCCAACCAGCGCCGGGTGAATTCAACGGCCTTTTTCAATTCCGTCGGACCTTCGATGGGGCATCCCCAGATGGTGCTCACCGTGCCATTGACTTTCATTCCCGCGTCATGGGCTTTTGGGATATATGTTTCGCACATTTTCCAGTAGTCATCCAGCGAGAGCCCGGAGTTGACGCGATGATGGGATTCGCTGGTGGAAACCATAAGCAAAATTCGATCCGGTCCATAGCCTTCCTCACGGGCCTGGATGGCTCGCTCGACAGCTCTTTCGCGGATAGTTATGGCGGTAATTTCCACATCGTCCAACAGATGCCCGACTTTTTTGCTGGACTGGATGCGCTTTAAAAGCATATCGGCGTCCTTGAACTGGGGCATCACTTTCGGCGGTCCGAAATTGGTGACTTCTATACGTTTGAATCCCGCAAGAATAAGTTCTTCCGCCAACCACACTTTTGCGTCAGTTGGAATAAATTTCTCTTCATGCTGAAAACCGTCCCGTACGGTTATATCTCCTAAAACAACTTTTTTCGGATAGTTTAATAGCGCCATATTTCTTCCTTTCTCAAAGTCAAAATCGAAAGTTTCCGAAAGAGGGATTCCCAATGGGTTTCAAGAGACTGATTTCGAATGCCGCGGCCAGCCAGTTCCGGATTTCGGAAAATTTTAAAACCCTGTCGTTCAAAAGACGGGCGCCGCAGTAAAACGGATGTGCTTCTCCGTCATATTTCTGGATCATTTGGCGACTGAATTCTTCTTTCTCCGATTCGGTCATGGGTTGATTCCGGCTGGCTCGTTTTCGTTCTTCAATGGATAGAAGGACGCCAGCAGCGCTTCGGCCGCTCATGACCGAAGTCCTTGCCCGCATGGTGGCGAAGAGAAAATGGGGCCGGTATGCCCTGCCGCACATTCCATAGTTGGCCGCTCCGTTGTCCGGTCCGATGACAAGCTGGATGCGGGGTACCTGAGCGCAGGACACCGCCCTGACCATGTCCGCGCCATATTTGCCGATGCCCATATGTTCCGATTCCGATCCCACCATGTAGCCGGGTGAGCTTTGAATGAACAGAAGGGGGATTTTTTCCTGGCAGCAGCGGACGATCCATTCGGTGGCTTTGCGCGCGGCTTCAAAGAATATGATGCCCACTCCGTTGGCCGCGATAACACCCACCGTTATGCCTTTGAGGCGAATCTTTCCGGTAACGATATTGTCTCCACGTCCGGGGGCGTAATCTTTTTTATACTCTGCAAAGTGGCTGTCATCGGAAATGGTTTCTAGAACCGATCGCACATTGATCCCCTGATGAACATGTGCCGGCAAAACATCGTAAACCGCCCCTTCGGGTACCCGGGGGGGAGATTCGGCATACCGGTGAGAATAAATCTTTTTGGGTGGTTCCAGCATGAGGATTTCTCTGACCTGGGCGATGGCCTCATCCTGACCGCCACAAAAATAATCCGCACCCCCGGATATTTGCGTATGGACTTTTGCACCGCCCAGATCTTCGGCGGAAATAACTTCACCGGTGGCCATTTTTACCAGTGGCGGGCCGCCCAGAAAAGAATATGCCAGCTTATCGATCATCACCGACTGACAGGCCATAAAAACGATATAAGCGCCCCCGGCCGTATTCCCGCCGGTGCTCATGGTAATTTGCTTGAGTCCCATGGCCGACATTCGCGCCATATTGTAAAACATAGATCCAAAATGCTGGTCGTCCGGAAACACGTCGGCCTGCATGGGGAGAAAAGCGCCGCCCGAGTCCGCGATATAAACGCAGTTCAATCCGCAATTTTCTGCGATGGCTTGAGCTCTCATATGTTTTTTTAAGGTTATTGGAAAATAGGTTCCGGCTTTCACGCGGCTGTCATTGGCTAAAATCATGGTCCAATTACTGTGGATTTTTCCGATCCCCGTAACGATACCGGCGCAGGGAACATCCGCAACGCCGGGATAATCCATCCCAAATCCCGCAATGCGGCTGAGTTCATAAAATTCGGTGTCCGGGTCAATGAGTTGTGCGATCAGATCTCTCACCGGCTGTTTTCCCTGCTTCGAGAGTCTCGCAACCGCTTTCTCTCCGCCGGGCCACATGGCCTGGTAAACCCGCTCATCCAGCTTTTCTTCTTCACTTTCCCAGAATGTTCGATTTTCGCCTGTCATGAGATCTCCTCTATTTACCTTTAAATACAGGCTTTCGTTTTTCATTGAAAGCAGATAGAGCTTCGAGACGATCTTCCGTCGGGATGGTGATCCAGTATGCATTCGATTCAATGCCGAGACCCGTATGAAGATCGGTTCCCAGGCCATAATTGATGGCATATTTGGCCTGCTCAACGGCGATGGGACCGGTTTCACAGATCATGGCGGCCATTTTAAAGCAGTCTTCCAGAAGAGATTCCGGTTTACAGACCTGGTTGACAAGGCCGATCTGCAATGCTTCCGGAGCATTCACACGCCTTCCCGTAAAGATAAGTTCCTTTGCTTTGCCGGGATTGATCAACCTCGGGAGCCGCTGGGTGCCGCCTGCACCGGGTATGATGGCAAGACGGGTTTCCGTAAGGCCCATGGAAGCATTTTCGGATGCCATTCGAATGTCGCAGGCAAGGGCGAGCTCTGTTCCGCCGCCCAGGGCGATGCCATTCACAGCCGCAATCACCGGCTTGTTGAGGTATTCGATATCGGTAAAGAGATTTCTGATGGTAAAAATGAATTTTTTTACCTGAAGCTCGCTATAAGTGGTTCTTTCTTTTAAATCCGCGCCGGCGCAAAAAGCTTTCTGACCGGCACCGGTAATGATAACCACTCGAACCTTTTCGTTGAATTTAATCGCTTCAATTTCATCTTTCAACGCATGAAGCAATGTAAAATTGAACGAATTCATCACCCCGGGCCGGTTCAGGGTGAGAACGGCGATACCCTCTCGTTCTTGTGTCAGAAGGACTATGTCTTCAGCCATAGCATCTATCCTTTGTCATAGATCAACAATTTTAACATCCGATATATCGGGAGATGACGATCCGTTGAACTTCAGAAGTTCCTTCTCCGATGTCCAGAAGTTTCTGGTCCCGGTAAAATCTTTCTACGTTGTATTCCTTCATCAGGCCGTATCCTCCGTGGATCTGAACCGCATGATTCACCACTCTTCCCATGAGTTCGGAGCAGTAAAGTTTTGCCATTGCCGCTTCTTTTTCAAAGGGCCTGTTTCGATCTCTGAGCCAGCAGGCCTTATATAATAGATTTCGTCCGCATTCGATTTCAAGGGCGCAATCCGCCAGTTTAAAAGCGACGGCCTGGAATTTGCAGATGGGTTGTCCGAACTGGACCCGGCTTTTGGCATATTTAAGAGCGGTGTCATAGGCCCCTTGTGCGCCTCCGAGACCCATGGCACCGATGGACAGCCTGCCGCCGTCAAGCGTTGCGAGCATCTGATGAAAACCATCTCCCTTGGCGCCCAAAACATTGTCTTCGGATATCCTGACGTCGTCGAAAAAGAGTTCCGCGGTATTCGACGAGCGCCACATCATTTTTTTGTGCATGGGGACGGCTTTAAAACCCGGTGTCCCGTGTTCTACGAGAAAACAGGTATATTCCGGCTTGCCGCTCGGGCGCTTACCGGTGACCGCCTGGACCGTGACGCCCATACTCATTTCGCAGGCGGCATTGGTAATGAAAATCTTGGATCCATTGAGAACCCATTCGTTTCCATCCTTTACAGCGGTTGTCTTACTGCCGCCGGCATCGGAACCTGCAGTGGGTTCCGTCAGTCCAAAACCCCAGAGTCCTTCGCCGGCGCAAAGTTTTGGAAGATACTTTTTCTTTTGTTCTTCCGTTCCGAAATAGTATATGGGACCGATACCCAACGAGTTCCCGGCGGCAACGGTGGCTGCCTGGGATCCATCCACCCTGGAAATCTCTTCAACGGCTATAATATAGGACAGATAGTCCATATCCTGGCCGTCATATTGCTCTGAAACAAACATTCCGAAGAGACCGATTTCCCCCATTTTTTTTGTGAGTTCAGTAGAAAACTCCTCTTTTTCGTCGAGCTCCAAAGCCACTGGAGCAATCTCGCTCTGGGCAAATTTCCGAACTTCTTTTCGGATCATTTCCTGTTCTTTGGTGAGATCAAAATCCAATGCAACCCTCCTGGTTATTTGGAGACTTTAGTAAAACGCCCCTTTTTGCCCGATTTCTGCGTCAGACTCAAACTTTAATCCTAAAAATACTCAATGTATTCTTGCGGTTAAAATTTTCGCCTCCTTAAACTCGAACAATAATGAGCATTTATCAAAGGGCTTATTTGTTTTTCCAGACCGGGTTCCGTTTTTCGAGAAATGCGTTAATCCCCTCGATGGCGTCTTCGGTGCCGCCAAGGGAAGAAAACAATTCATCCATATAGTCTACGGCCTGGTGATAGGGAATTTCAGACATGGAATAAATACCGGTTTTTCCGATTTGAACTGCCAAAGGGCTTTTTTGGACAAGTTTTTCGGCAAACTTTATGGTTTCTGCTTCGAGATCGTCCGGGGGTACGATTTTGTTTATCAAGCCGAGCTCAAGGGCTTCGGCAGCCGAGATGATATCACCGGTGAGGACCATTTCCAGGGCTTTCTTTCGACCGACATGGCGCACCAGGGGGACGGCAGGACCCAGGCAGATGAGTCCGACATTGATGGCGGTGGTTCCGAACTTGGCATTTTCGGCGGCTATGGCCATATCACATGCAAACACAAGGCCTGCGCCGTTGGCCACAGCAGCGCCTTTGACAGAAGCGATCACCGGCTTTTTCATGCGGGGCAGGGTATGGTAAAATTCATCCATCAAATTCAGAAATTCCCGAAGTTCTCTTTGGTTTTTTCCTTTGAACTCAGGAAGGGAGATGCCGGTCGAAAAATGTTTGCCCGCCGCCCGGATCACGATTACACGAACCTCGTCGTCTTGATCCAGATCCAACAAGGCGTCATTCAATGCTCTGGCAAAAGGAACATTAAATGTGTTCATTGCTTCGGGCCGGTTGAGCGTGATCACGCCGATCATATCCTTTTTTTCGACCAGTACGAGTTCTTTTTCCATGGTATAACCTCCTTCATTATGACTTCGCGGTGGCTTCGATTTTCGGTCAGTGAATCTCACATATAAAAATATCATAACACAAACGGCCGCGACTTGAAATCTCAATCTGGAAGGATGCTCCGTTTGGCCGGAATTATGAACGAGCGCTCGGTCACCAACTTTATTCTATTTTTACCTCTGGTGGAGATCATTGTCAATATCTTTATTAATACCCGATTTACATATGTATTTCTGTTGTAAGGAAATTAATTTTCGGGATTAAAAATGTTGACAGAGAAAAGCCGAAGATGATATAAAATATGAACGAGCGCTCGGTCAGCATTTTCCACCATAAAGTGTACAACGAGGAGCGTTTTGGAGTTTATATGGAACAGTACCCTGCGACCAAAGCAATTCCAACACAAATAAAAAATCCTGAACTCGTTCAGCGACGGCATCGCCAGATCATCGACGCTGCGGTGCAACTCTTTATCCATCAGGGATTTCATAAAACCACCACACGGCAGATCGCCCGCTCTGCAAGTATCTCAATCGGTTCGTTATACGAATATGTGGCTTCCAAAGAGGATATTTTGTTTCTGGTGTGTGACGCCATCCACGCAGAGGTTGAACGGGGCGTCACCGAAGCGTTGTCGAGAGCATCGGGTGGGAGACATTCACTGGCTGAAGTGATTCGGGAATATTTTTTGGTGTGTCATAGAATGAGCGATCACATCTTATTGATATACCAAGAGACGCAATCTCTTCCGCCTCAATGGCGTAAAAAGGTTTTAGAAAACGAGGTTCGCATCACCGGCATTTTTATGGAGGTTCTGGAAGCATTGATTTCATCAGGAGATTTGCCGCGTTTAACCGAACGTTCGATGGAGCTTATCGCCCACAATATAACTGTTTTGGGCCACATGTGGACCTTTCGGCGCTGGTTTCTTGCGCGACATTACAGTATTGAAGACTATATCGAACTTCAAACCGAATTCATTCTCGGAATACCCGGGACATGACGCGACAGGGTGGAATGCATCGGGTTGAGGCGAGGCCTGAGATTAAGAGTTTAAACTATCAATTATTTAAGGAGAAGGTATGACAATGGCTGGTGAAGCATACATCCCCAAACATCCTATCCGGGTTGTGACCGCAACCTCTCTTTTTGATGGTCACGATGCATCCATTAACATCATGCGCCGCATACTTCAAGATGCCGG
>JAJDND010000090.1 GCA_022340885.1 Desulfobacterales bacterium
AAGCAACTATTCATATTGGAGGGACATTATGGAAATTTTGGTGTGCATCAAGCGGGTTCCGGACACTTCGGAAAACGAGATTGAGGTGAACAGGGACGGGACGGATATCGAACGGGATGACCTGGTATATTCCGTCAACGAGTGGGATAATTACGCCGTCGAAGAAGCCATTCAGATTCGCGACAAGGTCGGTGGCAGCGTCACCGTGGTCACCGTCGGCGACGAGGAAGGCGAAGAAGTTGTTCGAAGGGAGATGGCCATGGGCGCGGATCACGGCATCCTTATTTCTGACGAAGCGTTCACCGGATCAGATGGAAAGGGAATCTCCGCTGTTTTAAAGGCCGAGGTCGAAAAGGGCAACTATGATCTGATTCTGACCGGCGCCCAGGCCGATGACGGAGCGGGTCAGGTCGGCGGTATGCTGGCTGCCATGCTCGACCGGCCCTATGCGTCGCTGGTCAATTTAATAGAAGTTGTGGATGAGAAAACCATTAAAGTCGGCCGTGAAATCGCCGGTGGAAATCAGGAGATGAATGAGATCGATCTGCCGTGTGTCCTATCGATTCAGACCGGCATCAATGAACCCCGGTATGTGGGTATTCGCGGAATCCGTAAAGTCGCATCCCTTGAGATTCCGGTCCACACCGCCACGGAACTCGGCATTGGGGCGGATGCCGCCGGCACATCCGCAGCGCGATCAAAACGGCTCGATTATTTTGTGCCTGAACCCGGGGAGGGGGCGGAAATCCTGGAAGGCAGCACCGATGAGATCATCGACAAACTTATCGAACTCTTAAAAGCCAAAGGAGGGATCAAATAATGGCTCAACAGATTTTCGCATATATACTTCACAAAGACGGGACAGCGGATGATACGGCCCTGGAGTTGATTGCCGCAGCCGGCGTGCTGAATCCGGATGCTTCGATTACGGCCATCGTTGCAGGTTCCGGCGCCGAACTCGATACCGTATGCCAGAATATAGGGCCGCGCTTTGACGAGGTCTGGAAAATAGACCACGAAGCGCTGGCCTATGTCAATGCAGAGGTGCTCCGGCCGGCGCTGGTCCGTATTTTGCCGAAAGCGAGCACCATCCTGATCCCCCACGAGCATTTTGGAATGGATCTGGCGCCGGGTCTTTCCGTCAAACTGGATGCCGCGTTTCTTCCGGATGTCTTTGGTTTAGAAGGCATAGAAAATGAAAAGCTCAAAGCAATTCGTGAAGAATTCCTCGGCCAGGTCAGTACCCATGTCCTTTGCGATGTTTCCAACGGGGTTGTCATTACCGTTCGACCGGGGTCATTCAAAGCGGATGAAAGCCGGAACAGGGATATCCAAATCGTCGATAAAAGTGCCGAAGCTCTGGCTGACGGCGTGCCGGGCAGCGCCCGCCGTTATCTGGAAGTCGTTGCGGCCGAGGTCGGTGATGTCGATATCACCAAGTCGGATGTACTGGTATCCGTTGGAAGGGGAATCGAAGACCAGGACAACCTGGAAATCGTGTTCGATCTGGCCAAGGCTATGGGCGCGGATGTGTCATGTTCGAGACCCATTGTAGATGCGAAATGGCTGGAGAAATCCCGGCAGGTCGGCACATCGGGACAAACCGTCAAGCCGAAAGTCTACCTGGCACTGGGCATCAGCGGCGCCTTCCAGCATCTGGGCGGCATCAAGGGCGCACCCTTTATTATCGCTGTCAATAAAAACCCGAAAGCACCGATTTTTCAGGCTGCGGATGTGGGTGTTGTGGATGATATCCTTGATTTTATTCCCGAACTGACGGACAGGATCAATGAGATAAAAGGGTAAATCCTGCCACGTTTACCTTCAGGGGTACAACGAGGACCTTGACGCTGCATACCGACGGTTCTATTTTCAGTCCATAGTCCTATAAGAAATCGTAAAAGGGTGCGTCTATAAATACTGCGAAAAGTTTTCGGACCCGTCTCGATGCACTCAAAAAACTCTTGACAGAAACGAAACGTGTTTCATATTAACCAATCGAACGTTTGTTCAATATTCATTTTTTGTTTTTTCCGGCATTAAATCGCATCAAGGAGAGCTGTCAAGATGAGTCAATCCTCGAATGCCGGCCAAAAAGGAAAAACCGTTGCGGTGGTTCTTTTGACGGCCGGCGTTGTTGTTCTGGTCGCGTTGCTGGTGTGGTTTATTCATTTCAGATTACGCTACGCTGTTTCAGATGCGGTTTTTATCAGGACCGATTCCCTGGCAACCCTCGGATTTGACCGGGTTAGCGGACGGATAATCAAAATGGAGAAAAAAGAGGGCGACCCGGTCCATAAAGATGAGATTATTGCGCAAATCGATGATGTACCCTATCGTCTCGAAGCCAAGCGTCTGGAATCGGAAATTCTGGCGACGCGTAAAAAACAGGAGGAACAAAAGCTGTTGCTCGCGCGGCTTCAAAAAGAGACCGCATTAGGTATAAAAATCGCCGCTGCCAAGGTGGATGAGCTCAAAAAACAAAAAAAAGCCATGGACGCAAAAGCTGTGAGCATACAGGCGCTCATTGATCAGCTGGAGCGGGATCGGAAGCGCTTTGAAACGCTTTACAAGGCAAAAGTCGTTGCAAAACAAAAAGCTGAAAACATCAGCACCCAGCTTTCCGTTCAGGATGCCGAAAAAAAAGCGGTCATAGAAAATGCCACGGCAATCGAAGCGTCGATAAACTCGGCCCGGCTCGATGTTCTCCTGGCCGAAGCAAAACATACGCAGATCGAGGAGATACGGCAAAACATCCAGGCATTGTCCGAATCGATAAAGGGACTTTCTGCGGCTTTGGAGAACGAAAAAAGAAATATTTCCGCATGTTTGCTCAGAAGCAGTATTGACGGCCGGGTGGCAAAACAGTATGTCAGTCCCGGCGATATTGTTTCACCGACGAGTGCGATTTATGCCGTTCTGGATCCGAAAAGTCTTTATGTGGTTGCACTGCTGGAAGAAAATAAGCTCAAAGGCGTTACACCGGGCGACAGCGTCAACATAACGGTCGATGCTTATCCGGATCGAAAGTACAAGGGTGTGGTTCGGCAGGTGCTTCCGGCATCCGCTGCGACCTTTGCCCTTGCGCCCCGCGATATATCCGCGGGAGAATTCACCAAGGTGGCACAACGCATCCCGATACGCATCGATATCACCCAAGGTGATATCAGCGTGCTGCAGGTCGGCTTGAGCGGGGGAGTGGAAATCCGGCGGGAAGGGACGTGATGGCGACGACGCCAACAGATATTCCGATATATCGCACCATTTCTGCCGGGCGCCGGACTTTTTTGACGATCATTGTCATGACCGGCGCCTTTATGGCCATTCTGGACACGACCATCGTGGTCGTGGTGATTCCCAAGATGATCGGTCCGCTTTCCACAGACCTTTACGGCATCCAGTGGGTCATCACGTCCTACATGACCGCCGCGGCGGTTGCGCTTTTGCTGACGCACAATCTCACCCATGTGGTCGGGCTCAAACGCCTTTTTGCGACCGGACTCGCTCTTTTCACGCTTTCGAGCACCCTTTGCGGCATGGCCGGGAGCCTGGGGAACATGATCGCTTCCCGCAGCCTGCAGGGGATCGGGGAGGCGTTTATCATGGCATCGGCCCAAACCATTTTATTTTCGATTTATCCGCCTGAAAAACAGGGGCTGGCCATGGGCATCTATGCCATGGGCGTAAGTTTCGCGCCGTCCCTTGGACCGACCGTCGGCGGGTGGATTACCCAGAATTTAAGCTGGCGCTGGGTATTTTATATCAACTTGCCGGTGGGCGCGTTGAATTTCGTTGCCGCCCTTTCCTTTTTGCCCATGATGATGACACATCAAGGGCGTCCTAAATTTAATTTCATCAGTTATTTTTTTATGGGGATATTTACGGTTTTTCTCCTGATCATTCTGTCGAAGGGACAACAACTCGGCTGGCTGCAGTCCACCGCCATCGGTTCGCTCGCCCTGGGCGCTGCCATGGCATTGATGCTGTTTATGATTTCGGAGATATCTGCCGGCAACCGGCTCATCGACCCGGCGATTTTAAAAAACAGGACATACATGCTGTCCATGGGGTTTTATTTTTTCGTCATGGGACTGTGCATCTATCAGTTCTTATACCTTCTCCCTCTTTTTTACGAAAGTTTAAAGCAGCTCGGGACATTTGTCACCGGACTTCACATGCTGGCCTTTGCCATGTTTATCGCCATCTTTTCGCCGGGCGCCGGTATATTGAGCGACCGGTTTGGTCCACAGCCCGTCCTTGCGCTGAGCTGCGTGATCTTTTTGTTTACCAGCTGGTATTTTATTCCTTCGCTGAACTACTATACCCCGTCCGTATGGGCCGCCATTGTCACCATGCCGCTGGGTATCGGAATGGGCTGTTTTTTTGCGCCCCTTTCCGCCATGGCCCTGGGACGTCTGGGCGATAAGACCGCTCTGGGCGTCAGCCTGATGCATTATCTCCGGTTTGTGGGTGGCGCCCTTGGCACGGCAGTCGCGACGAACATACTGGAAAAGAGCCAGGCGATTCATATCGAAGGGATCGGCACCATGCAAAACTATGGATATGTCCGCCGATATCTAGATTCGATCATCCCGCACTTGTCCAAGCTGTTTCCCCACGATGCCGCCGTCGGCAAGGCCCATGTATTTTTTGACCGTGTGCAGAATTTACAGGCTCTAAGCTTCGCTTTTCAAGATACTTTTCGCCACAGCTTCATATTTGCACTCATCGGCAGCTCTTTTTTAATCCTGATTTTAGTGAATGAAAGAATGAAGAAATCAAAGGCAAAGAGGAAAGAATATAATCATTGAAAAACAATTTTTCGTAAGGAGAACGATGAGCCACGCCACCTTTACCGCCCCTGTCGAGAAACGCTACTTCGAAGATTACGTCACCGGATCGGTCCACGAGTTCGGTTCCGTCACAGTGGAAAAGGAAGAAATCATCGATTTTGCCCGGCGCTTCGACCCGCAAGTGTTCCACACGGACCCTGAACTTGCAAAAAGCACCATCTACGGCGGCTTGATCGCCAGCGGTTGGCACACTTCCGGATTGATGATGCGGCTCTTCGCCGACCACTATCTCTCGAAAGTCGCCAGCCTGGGTTCACCCGGTGTCGAC
>JAJDND010000115.1 GCA_022340885.1 Desulfobacterales bacterium
CCCGGATTCTCCAAATCCAAAAGAAAAGATAACAGAAAGCGCTGCTGCCGCAACAACCGAAGCGCAGCCGGTCCGAAATTTGGCAAATACTCTTAAAACAATGAACAGGATCTCTTCAAGGCAAGCAGCCATTAAAGTTGCATTGAAATTATGGCACCTTGAACCTGAAATAAAACCGGATCTCGATGCCATTGACGATGACGGGCAATATTTTCGGACGGCTGCCAGAGGAAAGGGTCTTCTGATGCGCCAGATTCATGGGAGTTTAAATGCAGTGAAAAAATTAAATCTTCCGGCGATTCTGGCCATGGATACGGGACAAGACCGAACTCCGCTGTATTTTGTGCTGATAAAAACAAATCGTCAACACATCACTTTAAGAGGCGGAAGCCAGGATATTTCAATAGAACTGACACCGGCTGAGCTTGAACCCTATTGGTCGGGCACGGCATATATCCCATGGAAAAATTTTCTCTCGATGACCGGTACCATACCCATAAATGCGCCCAAGGATTCCATAATCACACTCAAGAAACTCTTGCGGGACATCGGATTTAAGAAGGTGGAACTGACCCCGTTTTATGACGATCAGACCCGGGAAGCAGTGATGAAAATCCAGAGAAAATATGGCTTGCGTGTCGATGGCGCGGTTGGATCGACAACAAAAATTGCCCTTTATAATGAGAAAAAGTCATTGAAGCGACCTTACATTGCCCGCGTTACCCAACCCGCTGTCGAACTCAGTAAATAGATAAACCCAGCGGGTAAAAATTCGAAATTTACCCGTCCGGGACGGGTTAGACGGAACAGAAATGGTGTTGTCAAATTGAGTTCAATATTAACAGCATTAAAAAAGCTTGAAAATCAAGCCAAAAACAAAAGTCCGGTTCGGCCCGGGCAGGAAAAAAATCAAGAACACCCCCCTCGGCCACAGCGGGTGAAGAATCAACTGCGCCTGAACAAACGCTATCTCATTATTTTGGCCGTGCTTGTTCTAGCGGGCATCGCCGGGATGACACTTAACAAAAAAATCCGGCACAATCATCGCACACGAACCGCAAAAACAAAAATTGCCGCCCAAAGAGAAACCCGGACCAAATACCCCGGCCATCTTTTGAATAAAAAGCCGGCGGTATCGAGCAAGGTTGTAAAAAAATCACCGGCCCCCCAAAAAATAAATAAATCGGAAAGCGCCGAAAAAGAGGTTAAAGCACCCCCCGCTCCTGTCTACGCATCACGTGCGGCGCCTTTGAACGGCATTAATAATAGAACAGCATTGCCGTCGAAACCGGTCAACGGGATCCACAATCGAAAAGTACCGCCGCCGAAATCGGTCAACGGGATCCACAATCAAAATGTACAGCCGCCAAAACCGGCGGAGAAAAGAACCATCAAGGAAGAAAGCATTGAACAACGCAAACCAAATGTCAAACCTGAGCGATTTGCAAGCGTTCCCGTCAAGCAATCGGGTGATACCCATATCGAGATTCAAGCCATTGCCTGGTCTAAAGATCCTAAAAACCGTCTAGCGGTGATCAACGGATTGATCCTGAGACAAGGAGAATCTATTGACAACGTTATAATTGTGGATATAGGAAAAGATGCAGTTGTCTTTGAGAAAAACCGGGTGGAATGGAAACAGTTGTTTGGGTTTTAATGAATACTGCAAAGGAGACTTAAATGAGTAACGAGCAATTTTTCTTTACCTCGGAATCCGTAACCGAAGGCCATCCGGATAAGGTGGCCGACACAATATCGGATTCCATACTCGACGCGATCATGGAAAACGATAAAAATTGCCGGGTCGCATGTGAGACGCTGGTCACAACCGGTCTGGCTTTTATCGCCGGTGAAATAACAACCGATTGTTACGTCGATATGCCTGAAATTGTCAGAAACACCATTCGTAAAATCGGATATCATTCTTCCAGGATGGGCTTTGACTGGCAGACCTGTTCGGTGATTACCAGCATTGATCATCAATCTCCGGATATCGCCCAGGGGGTCAATGTCGGCGAGGGGCTGTTCAAGGACCAGGGTGCCGGTGACCAGGGCCTGATGTTCGGATTTGCCACCGATGAAACCCCAGAACTCATGCCGATGCCTATCATTTACGCCCACAAGCTGTGCCAGCGCCTGGCCACGGTCCGCAAAAACGGGGCCCTTGATTTCTTGAGGCCGGACGGCAAATCCCAGGTCACCATCGAATATGAAAACGGCACACCCAAACGCGTCGATACCATCGTCATCGCGGCACAGCACAAACCGGATATTTCATACGAAGAGCTGCAGGAAGCAATCATCGAAGAGGTTATCAAAAAAGTGATCCCCAAGAACTTGACGGACGGTGATACGCGATATTTCATCAATGCCACCGGCAAGTTCGTTATCGGTGGGCCCATGGGAGACTGTGGTTTGACGGGTCGGAAGATCATTGTCGACACTTACGGCGGTCAGGGAAGCCACGGCGGGGGATGCTTCTCCGGTAAAGATCCTTCCAAGGTCGACCGCAGCGCTTCGTATATGGGCCGTCATATCGCAAAAAATATCGTCGCCGCCGGCCTTGCCAAAAAATGTGAGATACAGATCGCATATGCCATCGGCGTCGCCCAGCCGGTCTCCGTGATGATCGATCTCATGGGCACCGGTGTCATACCCAAAAAGCGCGTTGCGGAAATCGTCCTGGAGGTATTTGATTTACGACCGGCCGCCATCATCGAATACCTCGATCTTTTGCGTCCCATCTATCAAAAAACCGCGGCTTACGGCCACTTTGGAAGGAACGAACCTGAATTTACCTGGGAAAAAACAAACATGGTGGACGTGATCAGGGATAAAGCCGGACTCTAGCCGGGATTGATGATCGTTGATTGACAATCGGCCGTTGAAGTCTCACAGGTGACACAGAACGAAAATCAGACAAACCATTGGAAAGGAGAAAATTGTTTAATGAATTATGACGTAAAGGACATAAAACTGGCAAAGGACGGGTTGCTCCGGATCGAATGGGCCAATCAGAGCATGCAGGTACTCAATTCCATCAGAACAAGATTTGCAAAAGAAAAACCTTTAAAAGGGACACGCATCGCCGCCTGCCTCCATGTCACTACTGAAACCGCTTCCCTGATGCAAACATTAAAGGCCGGTGGGGCCAATATCACGCTTTGTGCGTCCAACCCGCTGAGTACCCAGGATGATGTCGCGGCGTCACTGGTAAAGAACGATAAAATATCTGTTTTTGCCATAAAAGGCGAAGACCATAAAACATATTACAAACACATCCATTCCGCGCTGGATATTAAGCCGCATCATACAATGGATGACGGCGCCGATCTGGTTTCCACCATTCATTCCGAACGTTCGGAGCTGATTGAAAATGTGCGGGGCGGTACCGAAGAGACAACCACCGGCATCATCCGGCTTAAAAGCATGGCGGCAAACGGGGTCTTGAAATATCCCATCATCGCGGTAAACGACGCCAAGACCAAACATTTTTTCGACAACCGGTACGGTACCGGTCAAAGCACTATGGACGGCATCATTCGGGCCACCAACCGTCTCATTGCAGGATCCAATTTCGTGGTTTGCGGGTATGGATGGTGCGGCAGAGGACTTGCACTAAGGGCCCGCGGTATGGGAGCCAATGTCATCGTCACCGAAGTCGATCCCACCGTTGCACTGGAAGCGGTTATGGACGGATTCAGTGTGATGCCCATTCGCCAGGCTGCAAAGATCGGCGACTTTTTCTGCACGGTTACAGGCAACATTAACGTGATACGCAAAGAGCACTTCAAAATTATGAAGGACGGCGCCATTGTCGCCAACTCCGGTCATTTCAACGTGGAACTCGATCTCAGCGGACTTGAATCCATCACGAAATCCAGCCGTATAATCCGGCCTTTCGTTAAAGAACATGTGCTTGAAGCCGGGCAACGCATCAATGTGCTGGGTGACGGCAGACTCATCAACCTTGCATCGGCCGAGGGGCATCCGTCGAGCGTGATGGACATGAGCTTTGCCAACCAGTCCTTAAGCATCGAGTATATGGTGAAAAACAAAATAAAGCTTGAAAATCAGGTCTATCCCGTGCCCGAAGAGATTGACAAGGCGATCGCCAAAGAAAAACTGACGTCCATGAAAATCAAAATCGATACGCTCACGCCTGAACAGAAAAAATATTTGGCCTCCTGGAGTATAGGAACCTAGTTCCGGCGATCGGAAATTTTAACCTGCAGTGTCTTTAAAAAGTGGTGGGTGAGATAAAACAGATAGCTCGCCCGCTGCCGCGGGACAACATGTGGCATCGACTGCTACTGTTTCTGTGCTTCCTTCAGCAGGTCCACCGCTTTTTTTAGGTACACGGCGGAAGTCTCATCGTCGCCTTTTAACCCGTAAACGAGACTGAGCCCCACATAAGCCGACGAAAAGTTCGGATCGAGTTCTATGGCCCGGTTGAACTCACGAAGCGCATCATCAATTTTTCCCGACTTTAACAGTGTGTTGCCGTTATTTACATGGTGTACGGGCGTGTCAAGCCATGCATTCGTTCCCGTGGGCGTTGTTGCACATGCAAACAGGAAAAACACGCAAAGACCAGCAAGAAAAAAGTATTGTTTCCCAAAACTCATGATTCCTCCTGTTAAACCCGCATCATTTGTATACCTGACCGGTTCAGGAAAAAAGGGATTTCAATTTTATAAAATACCGCCCTTATAATGGATCAGTCAACTTCAATTACAACACGGCATTCTTTCAATAGGCTAAGGCTTTCCGAAGTGCTTCTGAGCTTTGAAGCATCTGCATTGCTGATGACAATTCGGGAATGCCCCGAACCCACAGCCCTTAAACCTTTTACTACCAATGGATGATCTGCAACTCTCCGGTTATGAACACTGTTTTCAATATTCTTCCCATATCCGCTCATCCCCCGTTGTACGGCATACTCCCGGCTGACAAAGGCAGATCCATATACTTCCTGGTGGTTTTCATCGATTATTTCAGGGACCATTACCGGCCTAACGCCCAGTCCTCTGGCATCGACCACCAGCCCTGTATACGTCTTTCGGGAGGGATACCGATTCCCTTCGCCTCGATGACGCCCCGTGTCCAATTAATACTCCCCTTTTCCTTTTGTTCAACCACGTTTTGGTAATTCTCTCCATACCCAAAAACAGGGATGGTGATCATCATCACCAACATCATGGCAGAAAAGGTCTTTGTTGTCATGATAGCTCCTCGAAATATTTTATTATTAACGACATGGCTTCCTTTTGCGTCGATACGCGCTTGATGGATTCACGAAACCTGCCGGAAAAACGCAGTCCCTTGACGAACCATCCCAGATGGCTGCGCATCATCCGGCATGTCCGCTGTTCCCCGAAGCAATCTATGGAAGTTGCAAGGTATGTCTTCATTGCGTCAAATCGTTCGGAGAGGCTCGGCGAAATTCTTTCCCCGCCCTTCATCAGCGACAGCACCTGAGAAAATATCCATGGATTTCCTATGGCCGCCCTGCCGATCATGAGGCCGTCGCTGTTGGTTTCCTTTTTCATGACAAGTGCATCTTCCGGCGTCGTGATATCTCCGTTTCCGATGACTGGAACCGCTACATTTTTTTTTACGTCGGCAATAAGCGACCAGTCGGCTTTGCCCCCGAATCCCTGTGTGGCCAGCCGCGGATGCAATGTAATGCCGTCTACGCCCGCCGCTTCGGCAATTTCGGCAATTTTAATAGCATCGCTTCCGGATTTATCCCATCCGGTCCTCATTTTTACGGTCAGCGGAATATTTATGGATTTTCTGACAGCCAGAAGAATTTTTTCGACCTTCCCGGGCGTTTTCATTAAAGCCGCCCCTGATCCGGTTTTCAACACTTTTTTTACGGCACAGCCAAGGTTGATGTCGAGAATGTCGGCACCCGATGCTTCAACCATGGCAGCTGCTTCAGCCATTAATCCGGGATCGGAACCAAATATCTGAACCGATAATGGTTTTTCCCCGATACGACTGTTTAACAATTCTTGGGTCTTTGCGGATCCATAGACCAATCCATTGGCGCTGATCATTTCCGAGCAGACCAGTCCGCACCCCGAAGCCTTTGCCAGCAGCCGAAAGGGCAATGTCGTAATCCCGGCAAGGGGGGCCAAGACCAGAATATTGTCAAGAACAACCGGGCCGATTTTCATATGTCAATACAATTGGAGATCGATGTGTAACGATTGTTGTAGACCCCGATTTTTCGGGGAAACAAAAGAATTATCACAAAAGCACGAAATTTTAAAAACACGAAAAAAATATGTATTATTTCGTGCTATCGTCCTTTCGTGTTTACGTGATTGGTTTTGGCCTCGGATTCGCATAGCAAAACAAACAATTATGATAACACGGATGCAGGTGATACGATCCGATATCCGCGGACACCATGCACCCGCATCCGGCTGCCGTTCGTTGGCCGGTATCCTCTTTAAAGCTTAGGTTTCCGCCAAAGAGTTCGACGAACAGTTGATTTGGAATACACGAACTGTTCCGGATGTTCGACCCTGAGGGCAGCGCCTTAAGCACTTCTTTTTCACAGCAGGTATATAGATCTATATTTTTGCCGGCAAGTTCTTTTTCCATTTCAATCAGTATTTTTATTTTGTCCGGAAGAACCGGATCGATAAAATAAAATCCAGGCATCGATGCGACGCGTTTTTTTATTTTCGGGTAATGATCCATAAAGCTGGTGATGCACCGTGAAATGCCGCATTGGGATGCCCATGATGCGATCCTGAAAAAATCATCGAGATTGTTTTTGACGGGCTGTTTACCCAATCTAAAAAAACAGACAGGATCGAATCGCCAATTGATGCTTTTGGGATCGTAGCTCCGGCTGAGCTCTCGAAGCTGATCGAGGCGCCGAGCCAAAGACGGTATTCGAGGTTCAAGATGGGGACTGTTCGAATTTAAGGTAAAGTTAAAAAAAAGATTGTATCCCATTGCCGACAGTTTTTCGCCAAATCCTCCTTTAATGAAAGGATCGAAATTTTTTGACCAGAAAACGATGGTATGCACTTTGTCGGACGTTGCCGGCACCATAAATTTACGCCGGTTATAAGGGTTGACGACTTCAAACATCCCGTTATTGATCTGTTCCATGAACCAATCCATATAAAAAGCAGGAATATCGGTACGTCTTGAAGCCGAGATAACGATTTGATCAGCCGGTCTCATTGCCGAAAATCGAATTAACGCTCTTTTTTATTGATATCAGCCAGTGATATGACTTTTTGGGCTTTTTTCCCTTCAGGCTTTTCTTCGGGAATGCCCTTTTCTTCATCGGGGGGCTCCATCCCTTTGGGGCAAACCACTTTTTCCAGGCGGATTTTTTTCCCTTCCATGGTAAATTCTTTGCCGTTAATATAGATATCCCGCAGTATCCATGTGACCACCTGAAGCGGAACCTGCAACAGCAGTAATTTAACATGATACCAGTCTTTTTTAACATCCGGCGAAATATCTTCTATCCTCGCAAATGATATGGGCTGGTCTTCAAAGTATATGAGCACTATGTCATTTTCCGTTGCCATAATTCCACCAAAAAAAAATTATTTCAGCCACCGGATTTGGAAGCTTTAATATAAAAGCTTTAGAAGTGTTTTATAATCACAACAACATGCTTTGGCAACGCTTATTTTATTGAACTGAATAATTATTCAGTTCGATTTTCAATGCAAAAATATGCTTCAATGTTTTTTTTGGATGGAAATATTTTTTCATAATTATATAATTTATTGATTATATAACTTATTATTCTGATCCAAGTTCATAATAAGCTTCGTTTTTTTCTTGACAGATTAAAATTCCTTTTGTTAAATAAATGAATGATCATTCATCATATTGGACGTTATTTTTTAGAGGAGGAAATCATGGCTAAAAAAATCAGGCAGGCGGCGGTCATCGGTTCGGGCGTGATGGGTGGCGGCATCGCTGCGTTACTGGCCAGCGCAGGCATAAACACATTGCTGCTGGATATCGTTCCCTTTGACTTGAAGGAAGAAGAAAAAGAAGATTTCGCAGCCAGAAATCGAATCGTGAAAGCCGGTTTGGATGCAGTGTTGATGTCGAGCCCATCCCTCTTAATGCAGCAAAAAGATGTCGATCTTATCACCATCGGGAATCTTGAAGACGATTTTGAAAGAATTTCGGAATGTGACTGGATTGTAGAAGTGGTGGTTGAAAACCTGAAAATCAAACAGGATCTTTTCAAGCGCATCGAGCTGAAACGAAAACCCGGGGCCATTGTATCCTCCAACACTTCCGGGCTTCCGCTAAAAGCCATGTCCCAGGGGCTCGGCCTCGATTTCAAACAGCATTTTTTGGGCACGCACTTTTTTAATCCGGTGAGATATATGCACCTTCTGGAAATAATAAAAGGAGAAGATACGTTTCCGGAAGTCATTGAATTTATGTCTGATTTCGGTGAACGGGTTCTGGGAAAAGGCATTGTAATGGCCAAAGACACCCCCAATTTTGTCGGCAACAGAATCGGCGTCCATGGAATGGTCAAGGCCATGCAACTCATGCTGGAAGACGGCCTTACGATTCCCGAAGTGGACGCACTCTTCGGAACCGCCATGGGAAGACCCAAAACCGCCATGTTCAAAACGAGCGACATTGTCGGCCTCGATACACTGGGACATGTTGCCAAAAACACCTACGATCTAGTGGTCGACGACGACCAAAGGGACAGTTTTATCCTTCCCGAATTCGTCGACCGGATGATCCAAAAAAATCTTTTGGGCAAAAAGACCAAGAGCGGCTTTTACAAAACCGATTTGACGCCGGATTGGAAAAAGATTCGAAAGGTCATCGATCCTGAAACCCTGGAATATTCGGAATATGAACCCGCAGCGTTTCCTTGCCTTGTTGAGGCCAAGAAGGCAAAAACACTTGGCGAAAAAATGAGAGCCATCGTTTACGGAAATGATAAAGGATCGAAGTTCGCCTGGAAAGTCGTGGCAAGCGGTCTCATTTATGCGGCCAACAAGATTCCTGAAATTTCAAACGCCATTGTCGATATCGACAATGCCATGAAGTGGGGATTCAACTTTGAGATGGGTCCCTTCGAAACCTGGGATGCTATCGGCATCGAGACGTCTGTAGAAAAGATGGAAAAAGACGGATTTGACGTCCCTGAAAAAATCAAGCGAATGATTTCGGCAGGTCATCTGTCATTTTATAAAACCGATCAGGGCAAACGTTTTTTTTATGATTTCACCACCGAAAGCTATGCAGAAATTCTTGTCGACAAAGCCATGCTTTCACTGGGCACTTTAACAAGTTCCGGCAAGGTCGTTCGGTCGTGCAAATCCGCTTCACTGATCGATCTCGAGGACGGCGTCTTCTGCCTTGAATTTCATAGCAAGATGAATACCTTGAACAAAGAAATTATCGAATTTCAGCAAGAAGCTTTGGCATATGCAGAAGCCAACGGCCTGGGCCTTGTCATTGGAAATCAGGCATCCGGAACGCCCGGGGCCTTTTCAGCGGGCGGTGATCTTTTGTCTATGGCAGGGAGTGCCAAAGAAGGAAAATATTCTGAAATCGATGATGCATTGCGGCTTGCCCAAGACAGCATACAAAAAGAAACTTATTCGAATATACCGGTGGTAGCCGCACCTTACGGTATGACCCTCGGCGGCGGATGCGAGGTATGCCTTGGGGCCGACAAAATTGTGGCCCATGCCGAACTTTACATGGGCCTGGTCGAAATCGGCGTCGGCCTGCTTCCCTCAGGATGCGGCTGTTTAAACCTGTGGAAAAAGTTTATCCAAACGATCCCCGATGCGGTTACCGACATCGACCTTGCCAAGTTTTTCGTGCCGGTATTCATGAATATTGCGCTGGCTAAAGTTTCGACCTCCGCTGCCGACGCCAGGGCCAACGGATTTTTGGGCCCGGTTGACAGAATCGTTTTTAATCGGGACCGCTTGATCGGTGAAGCCAAAAAGGAAGTTCTGAAAATGGCCGATGAAGGTTATGCCCCGCCGGTCAAAAGAACGATACGGGTTCTGGGACAGGCTGCCCAGGGCATGATCGAAGTGGAAATTTATAATATGCTCCAAGGAAAATTTATCACCGAGTACGATGCATTTCTGGCAAAGAGAATCGCATACGTTCTCAGCGGAGGAGAGGCAAGGGACAACAGTTTCATACAAGAAGATGTCATACTCGAACTCGAAAGAGAAGCCTTTATCGATTTCTGGAAAGAAGAGAAAACCATGGCTAGGGTCGAGCATATGTTAAAAACCGGCAAACCTTTGAGAAATTAGTGTCTTGAAAGAAGTTAAACATCATGTTTCCCATTTATGAACTGGAAACGTAGGAGGAAATAATAATGAGAGATGCCTATATCGTCCAATCCATCAGAACCCCCGGCTGCAAAAAAAGCAAAGGGGCTTTTAAAGATACGCGACCGGAAGATTTCCTCGCCTTTATCCTGAAAACTGCTGTAGACAAAACATCCGGCCTTGAAATGGGAGATGTGGAGGACATTATGATCGGGTGCGCGTTCCCCGAAGCGGAGCAGGGCCTGAACATCGGCCGAGTCGCTGCGCAGATTGCGGGATTCCCGGTGCAGGTTTCCGGCGCCACGGTCAATCGATTTTGTGCCTCGGGTCTCGAGGCCATCGCCCTTGCCGCATTGCGGGTCATGTCGGGCTGGTCGGATGTCGTCATCGGCGGCGGCCTGGAATCCATGACTTTTGTCCCAATGGGCGGAAATCTTCCCAGACCCCATCCGGACTATTCCAAAAAGCACGCCGGCCTTTACGTTTCCATGGGAATTACCGCCGAAAACGTTGCATCGCAATACAATATATCCAGAAAAGAACAGGACGAATTTGCCTATCTCTCCCAGATGAAAGCCGCAAATGCCTTGAAGAAAAATCTTTTTACAGAAATCGTTTCGACCCCGGCGCACCGATTCATTCCGGACAATAACGGCCTCTACCGGAAAGAAACATTTCTGGTCGAACACGACGACGGCATACGGCCGTCCACCACCCTGGACGGCCTGGCCAATCTGAACCCGGTGTTTGCGGCCGGCGGAACCGTGACGGCCGGCAATTCTTCCCAGACCACCGACGGCGCGGCCGCCACCATCATCATGAGCGCTGAAAAGGCAACTGCCCTGGGCGTAAAACCCATCGCCAAGCTGAAATATTACACCACCGTGGGCTGCAAAGCCGAAGAAATGGGCGTTGGGCCTCGATACGCCATCCCCAAGCTTTTGAAAATGGCCGGTATGGATATCGGCGATATCGGTCTGTTTGAAATCAACGAGGCGTTTGCTTCCCAGGCGGTCTACTGCGTTCGGGAACTCGGCATCGACATGGACCGGGTCAATATTCACGGCGGCGCCATTGCATTGGGCCATCCCCTGGGATGCACGGGCGCCAAGCTGTGCGCAACCCTGCTGGCCAACATGAAAGAACGCGGTGTGAAATACGGCATCGAATCCATGTGTGTCGGCGGCGGCATGGGAGCAGCTGCCCTGTTCGAGCTATGCGAATAGCCCGAGTATGTCAGATATTGCGCATTAGCCGTTTGTCTGCGCAAATGTCTTCATAAAATCGACAAGAGCTTCCACGGCTTCAAGGGATGTTGCATTATAGATCGATGCGCGGCACCCGCCCACGGATCGATGACCCTTGAGGCCACCCAATCCGTTTTTTAGGGCCTGCTCGACAAACTGCTTTTCAAGGGTCTCATTGGGAAGCCGGAAGGTCACATTCATGATCGAACGGCTGGCTGTTTCAGCCGTCCCGTGATAAAACTCACCGGCATCTATGGCTTCATAGAGCATCCGGGCTTTTTTCTGATTGATCTGCTCCATTTTCTCGAGACCGCCCACGGTTTCTTCCAGCCATTTCAGCACCAGTTGAATCATATAGACCGTAAAACAGGGCGGGGTATTGAACATGGAATTCTTGGTGGCGTAAGTGGTATACTTGAGCATGGACGGTAGCTTGTCCGGTACCCTTTTAAGCAGATCGTCTCTGATGATCACCATGCATACGCCGGCAGGACCGATGTTTTTTTGAGCCCCGGCATAAATCAGGCCGAATTTGCCGGCATCAAACGGTCTGGACATAATGTCCGACGACATGTCGGCGATAAGGGGAACGCCGCCCGTTTCCGGAAATGACGCCCATTGTGTCCCTTTGATGGTATTGTTGGATGTAATATGAATATAGACGGCCTTTTTGTTAAATGGTATATTTTTGGGAATGTAGGAAAAATTTTTGTCTTCGGAAGACGCTGCAACCGAGATGGTTTTCCCTAGAATCTCGGCCTCCTTTATGGCCTTTGTGGACCATGTGCCCGTGTTGACATAGTCCGCGGTGTCCGATGGGCCCAGCAGGTTCATGGGTATCATGCAAAATTGCATACTGGCCCCGCCCTGGATAAACAAAACGTGAAACCTGTCGTCGAGCTTCAACAGCCGGCGGGTTCTGGCAACGGCGTCGTTGATAACATCGTCAAAAAGCGCGGATCGATGGCTGATCTCCGTGATGGACATACCGGAATCGCCGAAATTTAAAAATGAATCCTTGATTTCTTCGAGCACTTCAAGGGGCAGCGCAGCAGGACCGGCGTTAAAATTATAGATTCTGTTTTCCTTCATCGCTTTCCTCCATGCAAAATAAAATCGTTTAACGATTTTATTAAACGCGGCTATGCCGCTAAGTTGGCGAAAGGCTAAAATTCCTATCCCCGCAGCAAGCTGCGGGGTATTTCGGAATTTTTGCCACAGCCCTGAGGGCCGCGGCACCGCTCTTTCGCTTTAAATAAGGATCTTATCTTTATTTGAATTCATCCCGCGCTGCAAGCAGCGGGAAATTCAAATTTAATGTTGAATTTTTCCGGTTTTATAAAGGAATTTATTTGTTCAGATCACATTCGATATGTCAATGAGTATTTTTAAGAATTCCGGGGGAAATATATTAAAACCCTTATACGGAGCTGACGCTCCGCGACGGTGTACCGAAATCAAATGGGATTGCAGGGTGCTTGATGCCGTGAAAGTGCACAGCCGATGTTGACAAAGCACTTTCTCTTGATTATTGAAAGCATTCGATATAATTAAGAGGTTTAGGGTTCCCGGTTCAGCGTTCAAGGTTGAAAGAAACAACCCTTCTCGGCTCACCGCGAATCGACTATTGACAAAAACAACCCCATATCTTTCGGTTTAAGCGGTGAATGCTACTAAAGCTTTTATACTTTCTTTATCATTTAGATTGCGGCACTGATGAACCTTGAACTTTTTAACCCGTGGTAAAATACATATAGTAGGTGACATTTAAACATGAAAATCTACACATACCCATCCGCACCGGCGGAAAAAAAGATCTCATCCATCATAAACCGGGGCACCGGCGTTAGAAAGAAAGATCTGCTTGCCGTGACGCGAATAATCGAGGACGTCCGGAAAAATAAAGACCAGGCCCTGATCAAGTACACGAACCAATTCGATTCACCGGAACTGGCCATAGGGTCCATTCAAGTGACACCCAACGAATTCGAAGCTGCGTCAAAACATGTGGACCGGCCCTTTTTGAGGTCTTTAAATCGCGCCGTTCGTCAAATCGAATCCTTTCACCGCCAGCAGCTTTGCTCATCCTGGATCAACACCAAACGGCCCGGTACGCTATTGGGTCAGATGGTCAACCCTGTGGATGCCGCCGGAATTTATGTTCCCGGAGGCATGGGGGGCGAGACGCCGCTGGTGTCATCGGTCATTATGGGTGCGGTTCCGGCAAAAGTTGCGGGTGTCCGTCGCACCGTCATGACAACGCCTCCCATGAAAAACGGGAGGGTGAATCCTCATCTTCTGGTTGCCGCGAAAAAAGCCGGGATCGATGCCGTCTACAAGGCCGGCAGCGCATGGGCCATTGCTGCACTGGCTTACGGCACCGAGACAATACCCAAGGTGGATGTAATCGTGGGGCCGGGAAATATCTATGTTGCCATCGCCAAAAAAATCGTGGCAGGAACCGTAGGCATCGATATGATCGCAGGGCCCAGTGAAATCCTGATCATTGCTGACCACACAGCGACGCCAAAATTTATTGCAGCAGACCTTCTTTCACAGGCGGAACATGACCCGTTGGCATCTTCGATTCTGGTAACGGATTCCGCGGATATGGCCAAGGCGGTGGCCGCTGCCGTGGAAGAACAGTTAAGGGGCCTGCCACGCCGGGAGATCGCCCGGAAATCACTTTCCGGGTTCGGGGCCATCATGATTGTATCAGGCCTGGATACGGCTGTTGAACTTGCAAACCAAATCGCACCTGAGCATCTTGAGCTCCAAATCGAAGATCCTTTTGCCGTGGCAGGACAAATACGCAATGCCGGCGCCGTATTTTTGGGAGACTATACGCCGGAACCCATAGGAGATTACATCGCAGGGCCAAACCATGTTCTTCCGACTGCCGGTACGGCACGATTTTCTTCCGCGCTATCGGTGGATGCTTTTATCAAAAAAACCAGCCTGATCCGTTATTCCAGGGCCGCCTTCGAACGCGAGGCCGGGGATGTCATCCGCCTTGCTGAAATCGAAGGTCTGGATGCCCATGCAAACTCCGTAAAAATCAGGTTACCCCGTTCCCGAAAATAGTTCATTGCAGTTTTGCCGACTATTTTATATAATTAAAAAAATTAAAAGGAGTCCATCAATGAATTCTTTTTTAAACAAATCATTATTTGAAAAAAGAAAAATCGTTTTCTTAGCTGCGCTCTTTGCGATGTTCATCATCGGTACCGGCGGTTTTCATCCAGCCGCCGGTGTGGCGGCGACGCCCGATACGATGTTTTCACCCCCTGAAAGCTTCTCGGACCTGGCCGAAACCGCAAGCAGGGCCGTGGTCAACATCAGAACCGTCAAGACCATCAAGGGCGGCGGCCACGTATTTCGCCATTTTCAAAAAAATCCTTTTGGCGACGATGATCGCATGAGGGACTTCTTCGACCGTTTTTTCGATGACAATCAGAATCGGAATTTCAAACAAAGAAGTCTGGGTTCGGGGTTTATTATCGATAAAGATGGCTACATCGTCACCAACAATCACGTCATCGATAATGCCGATGAAATTGTGGTTATCTTAAATAACGAAAAAGAGTTCGATGCCAAGATCGTCGGCCGCGATAAAAATACGGATCTGGCCCTGATCAAAATCGATCCCCATCACAAACTTCCGGTTTTGGAATTCGGAGATTCCGATACCCTGAAAGTCGGTCAATGGGTGATGGCCATCGGGAATCCATTCGGCCTCGAGCATACCGTCACGGCCGGCATTGTCAGCGCCAAGGGTCGCGTTATCGGATCGGGTCCCTATGATGATTTTATTCAAACCGACGCATCCATCAATCCGGGAAACAGCGGCGGTCCGCTTTTGAATATGAAAGGAGAAGTGATCGGCATCAATACGGCCATTGTTGCCGGCGGTCAGGGAATCGGATTTGCCATTCCCGTAAACCTTGCCAAAAACGTCATCGGTCAGCTCAAAACCAGCGGAGAAGTTACCCGCGGCTGGATTGGCGTGGGCATCCAGGACATCAGCGACGAAGTCGCGGAATACTATGGCATAAAAGATAAAAAAGGGGTTCTGGTGACAGAGGTATTCCCGGGCGATCCTGCGGATTCAGCAGGGATTAAGCCCAAAGATATCATCGTGTCGGTCAACGGCAAGGCCGTCGACAGCGCGCGGAAACTCACCGGCATCATCGCCGACATCTCTGTCGGGGATACGGCGAAAATCGATGCCATTCGGAACGGCAAGACCAAAACGTTTAACGTTAAAATCGCCAAAAGAGAGGAGACCAAAATCTCCGCTAAAAGCGTCCCCAAAGAAAATAAACAACAGCTCGGGATTCGCGTCGCAGACATTACAGCTGAAACCGCCAGCCGGTTTAATTTAAAAGATACCAAAGGCGTTATGGTGACAGGCGTGGACGCTGAAAGCAAGGCAGCGGAAGCCGGATTTCAAATCCATGATATCATCTTGGAAATCAACCATCGAAATATATCTTCGGTGGGCGACTTCGACAAAGCAATCAAAGATGTTTCCGAGGGTAAAACCATCAATCTGTTTGTCAGACGATTGAATAGAGGATTTTTGGTGATAAAGATAACAAAATAAATGAGCAAATTTTTGATCTGGTGGCAGCATTTGCCCGAAAAGATGAACCCTGTTTTTCTTAAAATCGGAGGGTTCAGCCTGCATTATTACGGCCTGATGTATCTCGTGGCGTTTGCCATCGTCTATGCGATGGCGGTCTACCGTGTAAGACGCGAAATACAATTTCCTCTAACTGTCGATGATATTCAAAACCTGATGGTCTTTATGATGATCGGTGTTATTGTCGGCGGACGTTTGGGATATGTTATCATCTATAACCCGGAGTACTACCTTAAGCACCCACTGGAGATATTTCTCCCCTTTAGCTTTTCGAACGGCATTACCTTTACCGGTATTTCCGGGATGTCTTTTCACGGCGGGATGATCGGCGTTCTGATTGCAATTTGGTATTTTACGCGGAAGACCAATTCCAATTTTTGGGATATCTGCGATCTATTCGCACCCATTATTCCGTTGGGATATACCTTCGGGCGCATCGGGAACTTTATTAACGGGGAATTATACGGCCGGATCACAACCGACGCCATCGGCATGTATTTTCCAACAGCACCCGGTCCGGGCCTTAGATACCCGTCACAGCTTTTCGAAGCATTCTTCGAAGGTATTGTTTTATTTATCATTTTGTGGAACCTTCGAAAAGTTCGAAAGCCTAGGGGCGCCATGCTCTCCCTTTATCTCATCGGTTATGGTCTGTTCAGGTTCTTTATCGAATATTACCGCCAGCCGGATCCTCAGTTCATTCGGCCGGGCCATCCACTCGGTTCTGTCTTTTTATCGTTTTCCATGGGGCAGATCTTATGCAGCCTGATGATTGTCGGCGGCGTGCTCTTATATCTTTTTTTGTCCCGGATGGAAAAGCAACGGGCAGGACATTCGTAATCTGCCCTTTTCCTCGGATCTCTATGCCCCTACCCCCGGTCCTTAACCATTTCCCGGTTGTCGATAAGTGTTTTTCATTCAGACTTTTTCGTAATTATATGTAATTACAAAACATTTTATCATTTATCCGTTTCTGGCACATTTGTTGCGATGGAAAAGAGCAGGTACATCTCGGCTCTCTTAAATTTTGATTAATACCGCTTTCCGATACAATAGTTCACGGTTGATTCCGGACCGATACCGCCAATGATGCCGACTCGCTTCATAAAAAATTTCTCCATCCAACGACCTGTTAGCTGATTTGGATCGTAACAGCATGTTCACGTATGCCGTTATTCCCGTAGCCGAGTACATTCCAATTTGCATTGATCGGCTGTTGATTTCCTTCCACATCCGTTGCGCGCGACAGGAGGGTGTATTCGCCTTTCTCTTTGACGGACCATAAGAATTGCCATTGCCGCCAAGCATAAGGTTCGTTAGGACCGATAAATGTTGCAGGATTCCATGCCTTTCCATCATCCACCGATATCTCAACCCGCTCAACCGACGACTCGCCGGCATAAGCTGCTCCCAAAACTGTGACTCGTCCTGCTTCAAGTATTTCCGACTTATCAGGCTGGGTAATGATGGATTTTAAATTTATTCCAGTTACAACCTCGCCGGTCTTGGGGTCCTGGCCCTGTTGAAATTTCCGATAAACCTTATCCATGTAAAAACCTTCGAACGGCCGGTCCAAAACAATAATTTTATGCAACCACTTAACACAATTTGCCCCTGTCCATCCAAGGGCCAATGCTCGCAGGGGATACCCATGCTTAAGGGGTAGGGGTTCACCGTTCATCTCATAGGCGAGAAGCGATGAAGACATCGCTTTTTCTATGGGAATGCTGCGGATGAACTGAATTTTAGCGGAGCCCAACGGTTTATCCAGACCTTCAAAAGCCACATGGTGCGCATTGGCTTTTGGCCCGGCGCTTTCGAGCAACTCCCTTAGCCAAACCCCTCCCCAGACGGCATTGCCAACCCCACCGATGGTCCAGGGATTCCCGGAAGCTTTTTTCTCAAAAAGCGATCGGCTGTTTCCGGAACATTCGAGGGTGTTGGAAACAATTGCTTTGGGCATACGGCAGATTTGATCGAAATCCAACACTAAAGGTTTGTTTACTTCTCCTTCAATCGTCAGCGACCAGTCGGACAACGGAATCGGTTTTTCGGGAATTTGGCCCTGATTGCGGGCAAAAAAAACTCTATTTGCCGTGATCCATGAACGAAGATATTGATTTGGCGTCTCTGCGTTAAATGGTTCTTGGTTCATAACGCGCATTTTCATTTTCATTTTAACCTGCTTTCTTGACACACGCTATATGTGTCAATGGGGGCCTTTGCCCCGTTGTTGTTGAGATGGTTTATATATAATCTCCAGCATATCACCGGTCTTAAGATAATGCTTGATCGAAATTTACAGCGTCTTCATTTTTCCTTGTTATGCCTCCTTAGGAGAAAATATAACTTTTTCTCAATTGATTCCGCAACTCCTTTTTTGTAGTGTATCGATAAAGCCATGAGGATGAGAAGGAATTGGCGTCCCCTTTATCTCCTCGTTCAGTTAGCGGGAATTTCAAAGTGAATGGCGCTAATTTTAATGAAAGAATCGAGATAACAATAGTTTGGCGTCAAAAAACCAAACGGCGATCATAATTTAATTGACTTGTCTACCACAATGTAGCATATATAATTAAAAGGACTTTGAGAGGACCCCTAATTGATGAGTCTATAAATCGCCGGAAATAAAACGGCTGATAGTTGCAAATTCTGTAATCTAACGCTATTGATTTTATTAAATAATCTATTGCTTAACTAAACGGGGGCAATTTATGGACAATACATTTAAACTTGAAACGCTTTGTGTACACGCCGGTCAGGAGCCCGATCCTTTGACAACCTCAAGGGGAGTGCCGGTTTATCGGACATCTTCATACGTATTTAAAAGCACGGAACATGCCGCCAACCTTTTTGCCCTAAAAGAACTCGGAAACATCTATACCAGACTGATGAATCCGACCCACGACATTCTGGAAAAACGCATTGCAGCTCTGGAAGGCGGGGCGGCTGCTTTGGCCCTGTCATCCGGGACTTCGGCAGTTTATTATGCAATTATCAATATCTGTTCAGCGGGCGAAGAAATTGTCTCGGCCAGTAACCTTTACGGCGGCACCTATACGATGTTCGACAATATTTTACCTCAGTTCGGCATCAACGTTAAGTTTGTTAATCCTCTGGATCCCAAAAATTTCCAAAATGCGGTTACAGATAAAACCAGGGCGATTTTTATCGAGACCATCGGCAATCCTGTTCTTGAATTCACAGACATTGAAGCTGTAGCGGATATCGCCCATAACAACGGCCTGCCGTTAATTGTTGATGCGACATTTACAACACCATGCTTGTTACAAACAATTAAGCATGGGGCCGATATCGTCGTAAACTCTCTGACCAAGTGGATCGGAGGACATGGTTCAGGAATCGGCGGTGTTGTAATAGACTCTGGGAAATTCAACTGGAGAAACTCCAAATTTAAGTTGTTCAATGAGCCTGATCCGAGTTATCATAATATCCGCTATGCTCATGATCTCGGCGATCTGAATCCGCTGGCCTTCATTTTGAGAATGAGGCTCGTTCCGTTAAGAAACCTCGGCGCCTGTATTTCGCCTGACAATGCATGGATGTTTTTGCAAGGGTTGGAAACCCTTCATTTGAGAATGGAACGGCATTGTGAGAATGCCGCTAAAGTCGCCGATTACCTGAACGAACATCCAAAGGTTGCCTGGGTAAGATATCCCGGTCTGAAAAATGATCCGGCTTATCCTGTCGCCCAAAGATATCTAAAGAATGGATTTGGCGGTATGGTTGTTTTCGGCATCAAAGGCGGAATGAATGCCGGAAAGGAATTTATTGAAAAGCTGACCCTTTTTTCGCATCTCGCCAATGTCGGAGACGCCAAAAGTCTTGCGCTGCATCCGTCCAGCACTTCTCATTCCCAGTTGACAGAAGCGCAGCAAAAAGCAGGGGGACTAACACCCGAGCTAATTCGCCTTTCCATCGGAATCGAGCATATTGATGATATCATAGAGGATCTGGAACAGGCATTTGCATAGGTTTGACCGTGTAGCTTTAAATAAAAATGAGTGAATATATAGAACATGATAAAGCCGGGGTTTCGGTCGGCCTGGTAGAAAAGAAGTCTTATACGTTTGCCGAACCGCCGGATGAAATGATTTTGGAATGCGGCAAAAAGCTGGGCCCGATTACGATCGCATATGAAACCTTCGGCGAATTGAATGATGACAAAAACAACACCGTTCTCATCTGTCATGCCCTTTCAGGAGATTCCCATGTAGCCGGATATTACCGCCCACACGATCCCAAACCGGGCTGGTGGGATATCATGATCGGTCCTGGAAAGGGAATCGATACAAATAAATATTTTATTGTCTGCTCCAACATCCTCGGAAGCTGTATGGGTTCCACCGGCCCTTCCACGTACAATCCAAAAACCAAGGAACCCTATGGGCGTAATTTCCCCATAGTTACCATTGGTGATATGGTTAGGGCTCAGAAGGCGCTGCTAGATTATCTGGGGATTAAAAAGGTCCTTTCGGTCATCGGAGGTTCCATAGGGGGGATGCAGGTTCTGGAATGGAGTGTCCGATACCCTGAAATGGTTGTCTCGGCTGTCCCTTTGGCAACAACTACAAGACATTCGGCACTGGCTATCGCCTTTAATGAAGTCGCAAGACAGGCAATCATGGCAGACCCAAATTGGAAAAATGGAAACTATTACTCCGGTTCAAAGCCTGATGTCGGTCTTGCCGTTGCACGCATGATCGGTCACATCACATATCTCTCGGATGAATCCATGCGGCTGAAGTTTGGACGACGACTTCAAGAAAAAACTAATTTTTCTCACAATTTCGAGGCCGATTTTCAGGTCGAAAGCTATCTTCGTTATCAGGGTGCGAAGTTCGTTGATCGTTTTGATGCCAATTCTTTTCTTTATATTACAAAAGCGGCCGATTACTTTGATCTCGAAAAACTACACGGTTCCGGATCGGCAGTAAAAGCTTTTTCCAAAACCAGGTCCAGATTTCTGGTTGTATCTTTTACTTCTGACTGGTTGTATCCGACATATCAATCCAAGTCCATGGTAAAGGCCATGAAGAAAAACGGTCTTGATGTGAGTTTTTGTGAGATAGCGGCTGAATGGGGCCATGACGCTTTCCTTCTCCCCAACGAACGACTGACGGCTCTTATAAAAAGTTTCTTAGAATCAACATATACAGAAAGCCAAAAGCAAAAAAATGAGATTCGATCTTCAGATAATCGCCTCATGGATTGAAAAGAGATCAAAAGTTCTTGATCTCGGATGCGGCGAAGGGGACTTACTTTACTTTCTAAAACATAACAGAGAAGTAAAATGTACGGGGATCGAACGTAAAGAATCGAGGGTTGCCCGGTGTATCGAAAAAGGCCTGTCGGTTTTACAAGGCGATATCAATTTAGAAATTCTCGATTATCCGGACAATACTTTTGATTATGTTGTCCTGAGCCAAACTCTCCAACAGGTCTATGAACCTTCTGAGTTGATCAAAAATTTGTTGAGAATCGGGAAAAAAGGCATTGTCAGCTTTCCCAACTTCAGCTATTGGCGAGTTCGGTTGCAGCTTTTGTTGACAGGATATGCCCCCATAACCCGACAACTCCCCTATGAATGGTACAACACTCCGAATATTCGAGTAATTACGCTTAAGGATTTCAGAAAATTTTCAAGACAGGTCGATTTTAAAATCATTAAAGAGGTCCCCATCAACAGCCATTCCCATGATAGAAGTGGGAAAATCATTAAATTTTTGCCCGATCTTTTTGCTACTTACGGCATTTTTCTAATAGGAAAGGACAAATGAAAAAAACTCTTTTCGAAATCGATGCATGAACTGCTCCTTTGGCCGCGACATGTTCGGCCTTTTGATGGAAAGCGGCAAGGAAGCCTTCGAACGCTCCTCGGATTGCGTCATGGCCTTCATAGCGATCATCGGGCGACGTTGCCGGTACAGCACATCCGGCTCATAGAGCGCCAAGAGCTCCGGCAGGTCGTGGGCGGTGAATGCTCTCGTCCAAAGCTCATGCACCTGTTCGGGCGTATTTTCTTGCATCGTTTCTTCCTTTCTTGTTCCCTGTGGCGCAAGGGAGCTATCCAATGCTGAATTCGAGGGGCTTGCCGCACCAAGGTCAAAAAGGCAAAATCTCCGAAAATGAGGTTACCTTATCCAAAAAAATCATCCGATCAATTTCGCTGAAAGATTGATTTTTGTGCCGGCAAAAAGTCTTGAAATTGGGCATTTTTCCTTGGCCGTTTGAGCATATTGGTCAAATTTTTCAGCATCCAGTCCGGGCACCTCTGCTTTACAATCCAAATCAATGCTGGTAATCTTCGGACCGTCATCTTCTCCCAAATGGACTGAAGCCGTTGTCTGAACGCTTGTAGGTGTAAAATTATCCGCACTCATGATAGCGGCAAGGTACATTGAAAAGCATCCGGAATGGGCAGCCCCAACAAGCTCTTCAGGATTTGTTCCTTTGCCCTCTTGAAAACGCGATGCAAATGTAAAAGAACCTTCAACGTCACCATATTTCATGACGCCGTTTCCTTCTTTTAGCGTGCCATACCATCTGGCAGTTGCTTTACGAGTCGCCATATTCTCCTCCTGTTCGGGTAAGGAATTGAACTGTTAATAGTTTGATTTCGCTTGATATTTTTTCAGGGATCCGTCTTCTTAAATCTGGCATTATCTATCAGCCACCTACTGACCGATCGTTGCAGGGGCTATTCTAACAACTTCTCAAAACATTAGACACGGAATGAAAAAGTCAACTACCACCCGACAAGCGGGTGGTTTGAATTTCGGCCCAGGCCGGAAAAGCAAAAGAAAATTATAATTTAAGGGGCGTTCCAGGAAGTTCTCACTGTGAGTTTCTTTTTAAACATAACCTTCTCTGTTCAAGTGATTTGTTAGAGCCTGCCTGCAGCATGAAGACCCTCTCGTACCGCCGTCGCAAACCTGACCAGTTCATCTGTAGGTTTCTTCCGACCTTTGTCTGTCAAGGACTGGAAAAACGTCCGACGCAATCC
>JAJDND010000151.1 GCA_022340885.1 Desulfobacterales bacterium
ATCTCATCATCCCGACCGATCACCGGATCCAGCTTTCCCAAACGGGCCAGGTCGGTGAGATTTCGGCTGAATTTGTCCAGGGCCTGGTATTTTTCTTCAGGATTCGGATCCGTAATGCGCTGGGAACCGCGAATATCCATAAGAACCTTTAGAATAGAATCTCTTGTAACGCCTTTTGCTTTGAGAATCCTGGCCGCATCTCCCTTTTTTTCGTCGGCGATTCCCAAAAAGATATGCTCGATGCTGACATATTCGTCTTTCATGCTGGCGGCTTCCGAAAATGCGGCATCGAGAACACTTTTGGTCCTTGAAGAAATATAGCTGTCACCGACGGCCCCGCCGCTGACTTTGGGCAGTTTGTCAATGGTATCGGACAGCTCTTGGGAGATATCGCCCGCCGAGACCCCCAGTTTGTTGAGCATGCCCCGGGCAATACCTTCGGGTTCTTCGAGCATGGTCGAAAGCATATGCTCGGGCTCGATCTGCTGATTGTTGCGCGACGACGCCAAAGATTGCGCATTTTGAATGAGTTCTTGAGATTTTATGGTGAATTTGTCAAAGCGCATTCATTCCTCCGATCTAAATTATTTTTAAGCGCCTAAAAAATAACCATTGACGGCTTAATGTCAAACGCTTTAAATAAATGGTTTTTATTCAATCTCAATTGATGTTCCATCTTGCAGGGAGGAAATCGATTTGCTCGGTACCATCGTCAACACGCTGGCCATCATTGCCGGAAGCCTGTTGGGTTTTGTTTTCAGAGGCGGCATCCCCAAAAAATACCAGACCACCATGATGCAGGCCATCAGCCTCGCGGTGATACTGATCGGCCTGAAGATGGCATTTAAAACCGATGATATATTAATGGTCATTTTCAGTCTGGTCATTGGCAGCCTGGCGGGAGAGTTTTTAAAAATAGAACACCGGCTAGAGAACATGGGAAACTGGCTTGAAACCAAATTTGCAAAAGCCGGTGACGGCATTGCCAAGGGCTTTGTGGTGGCCAGTCTGATTTTTTGCGTGGGATCAATGGCCATCGTGGGATCGATGGAAAGCGGGTTGACCAATAATCATCACACCCTGTTTGCCAAGTCTGCCCTGGATGGACTATCCTCTATTGTCTTTGCATCGACATTCGGCATCGGCGTGTTGTTCTCCTCGATTTCGGTATTTGTTTACCAGGGGTTCATTACCCTGACCGCGTCTTTAATGAAACCGTTTTTGATCCCGTCGGTCATCGACCAAATGTCCGGCGCAGGCGGTCTACTCATCATGGCCATCGGCTTTAACCTCCTTGAGATTCGAAAAATCAAAGTCGGTAACATGCTCCCCGCCATATTTATTCCACTCGTCTACTACATGCTGAAACAGTTGATACACTTGATCTGATCTTTAATGGTATGTATCACTTCCTGAACAACAATTCATTACTGAAACATACATATTCTAATAAGTAATTTAATAAAAATATGAAATATAAATCTTGACAATTTGTTTCTCGATATTATTTTTTCGGTAAATGATGGAATCATGTCGTAAAAATCAATTTTACCATCTAATAAAATGTTAATTCATGAAGAAAGGAGGATGTCGTCATGCTTTACAGAAGGTTACTCAATGTTCCGTCTTGGGGGTTCGATAGGCCTTTTCGCGAGTTCGAACGCTTGCGCAGGGAAATGGATGATCTTTATGGCGCCTTATCAGGAGGAACCCTACCAATGCCCTCAGCCGGCGTGTTTCCTCTGACAAATCTGACCGAAGATACGAAAAACTATTATGTACGGGCGGAGCTGCCCGGCATAAAATCTAATGAACTGGACATTCAGGTATCGGGGGAAGGCATTTCCATATCCGGTGAAAGAAAAATACCCGAGGAAGGCGAAAATGTAAGGTATCACCGACGGGAGAGGGATGCGGGAAAATTTTCCAGATCGATCAATTTTCCGGGCCAAGTCGATGTCGATAAGGTTGAAGCCTCCATGGAAAATGGTGTGTTGCGGGTGATCATTCCCAAGTCCGAGGCTGCCAAACCCCGTCAAATTACAGTCAAATAAAATCCCCGAAAATTTTAGTGAGAGGAGGGATAACCATGTCGGATAAAGAATCCAAAAATCTTCAAGTCAAGCCGAAGCAGAAATCAACTTCGCACGCCGAGCAAACACGGCCGGGGTTGATCTTTACACCCAATGTGGACATTTTCGAGACCGATCACGACATTACGCTTCTTGCCGATATCCCTGGGGTTTCAGCCGATGACCTGACCATCGATCTTAGAAAAAACGTTTTGACTTTGACCGGTGAAGTGAAACCATCCGAAGGCGCAGATGAAGAAGCGGTTATGATTGAATATGACACCGGCAAATACCACCGGCAGTTTACGCTTTCAAGCGTCATCGATCAAAGCAAAATCGACGCCAAGCTGAACGACGGCGTACTCCGGCTTACGCTGCCCAAGGTACGGGAGGCCACACCGCGCAAGATTGAAGTGACCGCCGGATAAACATCACCCCGCGCCGGACGTTCAAAAGTTTAAAGGATGTCCGGCGCTTTTATCAATTTCGTGGGTCGCTTTTCATTTTTTATCTTTACCAGTTAGAAACAGCCAGAAAAGGGTCATGCCGATCAGGGTCGCGATAACCAATATGAACTTCATATGAGGAGAGTTTAGACTTTGGCAGCAGGAGAAAAAAATATGGGTGGTTTCTGCCGCAAACCACCCCTTAAAAAAGGTAAACGACGGGAGTTTCGTTTACGTTTCTTTTATAATCACATATTTTCAGTTATGTCAATATTGATATAATCTTTTTTATTAAAAAAGCAATTGTACGTTTAAAACGATTTCAATTACCCAACATCTGCTTTGATCCAAGCTGAACAATGCGGCCTTATCCGAGCGTAATTCTCATAACATATCAAAATTATTTATGAATTTTATTATATGGCGATAAGTTGCAGCTATCACAGGCCCGCGATAAGTTGGAGCAAGTTTTGAACGGATCAGAAACCTGTGATGCAGATATCTGTAAAGCTCCGGTTTAGCGGCGACGCGATAGCGCCGTCCGCTATAACCGTTACTAGTTCCTATGAAGCTACTTTTACGCACTTGGGTAGGCAATACGAAGCCTTTCTGCTCTATTTTTCATTGTGCTTATCCTTTCCGAAAACAACGGACTCGGGATGTCGCCCCAGATAATCGGCCAGCACGCTGATATTCCGGGCCGCGTCGGCCAGCTCTGCCAACGCGCGTTTCAATTCGTAACCCGTGGGAGATTCGGCAACCAGCAGCCTGTCCAGTTTAATCAGTGTGGTTTGGGACCGCTCCAACGTCTCAGTGGCTGCAGGTACAAACGTCTCATCCAGATTTTGAATGATTTTGCTCAACTGTTCGGTGGACTTGTTCAAATGCGCCAAGGTCTCCCGAAGGTCCTTGCCGATCTGCTCCAGGGGAAGTTTTTCCAGCTTGTCCACAATTTTAGTTACACTTCTAGTGATCTCTTCTATGGGCGTAGGAATGGTGGGTATTTCCGGATATTTTCTACCGTATATGATCTTGCGGGGCGATTGATCGGGGTACATATCCAGATTAATGTAAAGTTGTCCAGTCAGGAGATTCCCCTGCTTAAGTTGTGCCCGAAGGCCCTTTTCCACAAGCATCTCGACCCCACGTTTTCTGTCAACGGTTCGCTTGCCGGTAAATGCGACCCGCTCTCGTTCTATCTCAACGACCACTGGGATTCGAAAGGCCATGGCATCATAGTCGAACTCTAGATTTATATCCGTCACTTCTCCAATCTGAATCCCTTTAAATTTAACAGGGGCGCCAACGGACAGGCCTGCTACCGATTCTTCGAAGTGTAACAGCCAGCGGTCCTTTGCCACATACGTTTTCTTGTAGATATCCTCTTTCTTATCATACAACCGAAAGATCTCATCCTTCCGGACAGCCGGACCTGGTTCCGGATCCATGGGGGTTTCAAAGGCGATTCCCCCGATCATCAGGGTTACAATGGATTCCGTGTTGACTTTGATTCCGTTGGCATCAACGGATACGTCAAGCCCTCCTGCATTCCAGAAACGCGTATTGCTGCGCACAAGCTCATGATAAGGCGTATGAATAAAAATCTTGATATAAACGGCGCGTCCGGCTTTCTCCATTTCGTATGCTACAACCTGGCCTACCTGGATCTGTCGGAAATAGACGGGCTTTCCAATATCCAGTGAACCCAGCCTGTCCGCTATCAGCGTGAAATGGCGACCGGGCAGATCCGTGGTTACGATGGGCGGTGTCTCTAACCCCTTGAAGGACGAGGCCGGGTGGCCGGGTTTCCCCGGATCCATACCGATATAAGCCCCGGAAAACAGAGTACCAAGACCGGAAACTCCGCCGCCGACCACCCGGGCCCGTACCACCCAAAACCGGGTGTTTTCCGACAGATAGTCTTTGGCATCACTCGTCAACTGGGCCGTAACAATAACCTGCGACAGGTCCTCACTGAGATGGATCTCCTCTACTTGACCCACTTCTACGTCTTTGAATTTGATTTTGGTTTTACCGGCTTCAAGCCCTTCGGCACTTTGAAAGGTAATCGTAATGGTGGGCCCTTTTTCGGTTATGGCTTTGTATGCCAACCAGCCACCGATAAAAAGTGCGACCAAAGGCACGATCCAGACAATGGAAATGCTTTTTTTGGGCTTAACAACGGCCTGAGCCGCACTCAGGGTACCGGTTTCTTCCTTTTGCTGTTCATTCATGGCTTTCTCCACAATTGTCCCAGATGAGTCTTGGATCAAAACTCATGGCCGCGAACATGGTGATAATCACCACGCCGCAAAAATAAAGCGCTGCGGGACCGGCCGCGACGTTGGCCAAAGGGCCTAAATTCACCATGGCAACCAGGATGGTCACTACATACACATCCACCATGGACCAGCGCCCCACAACCTCTGTCATTCTATATATTTTCGTGCGATCCACGGGTCGCCATCCTGATTTGCGCTGGACCGAAAAACACAAATAACTAAGAGCCAAAAGCTTTAATAATGGCACGAATACACTGGCAACAAAGATGACCAGAGCAATGGGCCACATGCCTGCTGATATGAAATACATGACGCCACTAATGATCGTATCGCTCTGTTTTTTCCCCAAGGAAGTGACAATGGTGATCGGCAGCACGTTGGCCGGAATGTAAAATATTGCTGCCGCCAAAATTAAAGACCAGGTCCGAGTTATGCTGTTAGGCTTGCGCAGATGCAGATGTGTGCCACATCGCGGGCAGACCAATTCATGAACTCCGCGAGAAGGTGAGAAGCATGGGAGATGGCAGGTATGACAGGCGATGAATTGCGTTCGATCTGCTCGAACCTCGCGGAAACTCTCTTGAATTTTTATTCTTTCCCACACCGCATGGGGATTCAGTACTACCAGGGATGCTGCTAAAACAAAGATCAAGGCCATGAACGCGAATGCAGCGATACCCGGTATAATCGTTGCCATTTTAGCCAATTTTGCGATGGAAACTAGAATCCCCAGCATAAATACCTCCATCATAGCCCACGGCCTAAGAAATTGGACGATTCGAAATACTTCTTTGAATTTCCACGGGATCCGATTCAGCTTGATTGGCAACAGCACATATAGCAAGCCTACCATCTGTGCCGCAGGCATAACAACAGTCGTCCACAGCACGACGGTTGCCAGGATCCACATCCCTTGATGATAAAGTTCCTTGATGCCGGTAATTAATATGGTCTCGTGGATCCGGGCTTGGAGTTTGAAGCCCAGGAAAGGGAAGGTATTAGCTACCACAAACAGGATGAGCCCCGTTACCGTTAACGCAAGTGTGCGCTCTAAACTGTCTCGTTTGTTCTGGTATAACATCCCGCTGCACCGGGAACACTTAGCTGCGCTTCCATCGGGCACAGGACCCAACCAGTGAATCAAATCACAGTCGTGGCAGGCGATAAGTGACACAATTCCTCATTCAATTGATCATAACATTTCCTGAATATAAAATGCTAAGCCCCGCTATTGAACAATTTCGTCTGATGGTTAATTAAAATATAGAATGAAAGTTATTAAGGCATGTCATGATAAAAATGCAAACTATTTAATTGAAAAAAGCATGAAATCCATCGCAAAACTAAAAAGTTTGGCTCAGGTTGTGATGTTGATGTCGATGTGGCCAGGAATCAATACCGTTGAATCGGAATATATTTATGAAAACTGCCCTAAAATATACATTTAGTATTTTTCAGTTTTACCAAAGACCATGCATGGGGCTGTATGCCATTTCCAGAGAGCGGGCCGCTGCCGCCAATGGAGCCGGTGTCGCGAATACACTCCAAGAGCGCGACACGGGCCCAGCTTAAAAAGGTCTTTCCGTTTTTCTCTATTGGGATTTATCGAAAACTAAAAAAGTACTTTGGCGCCGACATACAATGTCCTGCCCGCCTGTGGAAAGCCGTAGGCCTGTTCATAATTCCGATCAAACACGTTGTCGGCACCGACATAGACATGCAACCGGTTTTTTGCAAATGCCTGGTCCAGTTTGAGGTTGACCAAGGTATAATCGTTCAATTTTCGCTTCTCCAGAGGCGTATTCCGGGAGTAAAAATACTGGTCGGCGACGTACAAGACGCTGGCATAGACGGAAAGCCCGAAATCGAAAATATATTGGGTCTCAAACGTGAATTTATGTTCAGGCCTGTACTGCAATTGATCTTTTTCAGTATTGGGGGACTTGTCCTTGGTATCCATATACGTGTAACCGGCACTCAGCAACAGGTTTTTAAAATATCGCGTCTCTGCCGTCAGTTCCACACCCTGGAATCGATATTCATCATTGTTTTGAAAGGTATCCGTGGGGGGTATTTTTTCGATGTAATCCTGAACATCACTATAAAATCCTGTCAGCGAAAGGGTCGTGCGTTCAAAAATCCGCTGATCGATTCCCAATTCGTAGTTGTAGGCCGTTTCAGGGGTTAAATCCGGATTCCCTTCATTTTCCCCGTAAAGCTGGCGAATGGACGGGAACCGAATCTTGCGGGCCGCCGCCCCCCTCAAGCGGGTATTTTCAAAAACATCATAATGCGCGCCGACGAGAAACCCGTAATCATCCTCGCCGTCTCCGTTATCACTGTCGAACCAGTAATAACTGTAGCCGAACACCAGGCCTAACCGGTCAATGGGTGACACTTCGTATTCAATGGCGGCGGTATAGATCTTGACCGAGCGGTCGGCGCTGAAGTTTCGGGTGGCGTAAGTCGTGCTGCCGCCGCCACCACCGCCGCCACCACCGCCACCACCACCACCGCCGCCGACAGGAACGTCCCGGATAATGCCGCTGGACTCGAAAACCTGTTCTTCGCCGCTCAACGAGACGGTGAGAAGACCGATGGCCTTAAGATCGGCGGAAGTTTGCAGCGTGCCGCCAAAGATTTTGGTGGTGTTATTTATTCTGAAGGTGTTTTTAACGGTGGGATCACTCATGGAGTTATATTGGTTGTTATCATACTGGTTATCATCTTCATCCAGTTGGTTGGCAAAGAGCCAGCCGCGCATGCCGAAAGGTCCCGGCAGATCGCCGCTGACGGAGATCTGACCGGAAAAACCGTCGTAATTGTCAATTCGTTCGTACTTGGGCCTGGAAGCGAAAGGGTCTGAACTGTCATTAATTGTAATCGGCGGTTTCCCGTATTGGCCCCGGATTTTGTTGGCAACCAATCCGATTTGCCAGAGGTCATTGGGCGCATACCCGACATTGGCAAAAAGGGTCTTTTCGTTTTTGTCGCTGTTTTCTCTCAAACCGCCGTCTTCCTCTGACGTGGGTACGAAATCATCGGACAGCACAAAGCCGTCGCTGTCTAGCGCACTGCCGCTGACAAAACCGTTAAACCCTTTTTTGGCTCCGGAGAGGGTGAAAGTTCCCAGGTTACGGTTCCGCTGTCCGGTCTCCGCTGTTACGGAGCCCTGAAAACCCTCGGTCCCTTTTTTGGTAATGACGTTGATGACGCCGCCAAGTGCGCCCTGGCCGTACAATACCGAACTGTCGCCGTAGGACACTTTTATTTTGGCGATGTTTTCCACAGGAATGATGCTCGGATCAAACTGTCCGTCATAGGTGGAATTAAATGGAATGCCGTTGAGCAAAAGCAGCACGTGCCGCGACCGAAAACCTCTGATGTCGACCCTCGGCACGCCGTCGGTTCCGGTGCGAATATTTACCCCGGGCAGCAGATCCAGGGCGCTGTCCAGGGTTTGCACATGCCGTCGTGCGATGTCGGCGGCGGTGATTTCCCGCACCGTACCGACGGACTCCACACCGGCACGTTCGCCGGTAACAACGACTTCACCCAGGGTGTAGGTTGCCGTCTTATCTATTTCTGTTTCTGTTTGTGAAAACCCGTTTTGAGGAAAACCAATGCACAGGCCCATCACCAGGCAAGCCAAAACCATTCGTGCCAAACCGTTTTTCATCGTCACCTCCGACACTCCGGATTCATAAAGATTGTCGATTTAAAATTGTCGCAGATCCCGCTTCAAGTTAGCAATTCAGCTATCAAATATCCCTGGATGTCATAATTGTCAATAAATTCTTGATGTTATAATTTGTTTGACGTATTTTAACACCAGATTACCAAAGATGACAGCTTTATGGTAATTTTAAGTTAATATAAGTTTAAATAACTACTTTAAAGCTATTGACAGAATAGAATATGGCATCTATATCTGAAAATATCTGATCTGGACCCATGCAATTAAAATTAGAGAAGATAACAAAATGAAAAAATTTCTATCAACCAAAGACGTGGCGCAATTTTTAGGGGTCAACGAAAAAATGGTGTATACGCTGGTAGCGGAAAAAGGACTGCCGGCGACTAAAGTGACGGGAAAGTGGCTCTTTCCGCGTTATCTTGTAGAACAATGGCTGGAGAATGAAACCATCAACTACCCGAAGCCGACCATCTCGTTGCCCCCATACCAGGGCCTTCTAGTCATCACCGGAAGCAACGATATCCTTCTTGACCGGACGATTTCCCTTTTTAATCGCATGCATGCCGATCATTTGGCGGTCTTCGGAAACCTGGGCAGCATGGGGGGGATTCGTGCACTCCGGCGCAATCTTTGCCATATTGCATCGAGCCACCTGCTCCAGGAAAACGGGGAGGATTTCAATTTCGGCTTTGCCGAAGAAGAACTGGAGCAGTTGCCGGCGGTGGTCAACTTCTGCAAGCGGCAACAGGGACTTTTATTGGCGAAAGGAAATCCAAAAAAGATTCGAAGCATCGCCGACCTGGACAAACCCGGAATAAAGATCGTGAACCGGCCTTTGGGAACCGGGACCCGGCTCCTTTTTGACACGGAACTTAAAAAAGCCGGGATTATCGGAGACCGGATCACCGGATACCAACTGGAGCTGGCACGGCACCTGGATGTGGGACTTGAAGTATTGTCCGGAAGGGCGGATGCAGGTCCGGGAATCGAAGCGGTGGCCGGCCTGCTGGATCTTGATTTTATCCCACTGCGCTGGGAACGCTTTGATTTTATTGTTCTCAAGGATCGATTTTTTGAAAAAGGCGTTCAACTCTTTTTAGGGCTTTTGCCGGAAGCAGCCTTTCGGGGTTTGACGCAGGATCTTAAAGGATATGATTTGAGCCTTTGCGCCAAGATGATTTTCCCCCGGAAATAGGACGGGTCGACTTTGAATCCCGTTTAAATATAATCGCTTTCAACGATTTTTCGAGGCAATGACATAGCGATCTCCGATGTTGCGCGGCGCACCGGACCCGAATAGAATTTCCTTGAAGCCAAATAGAATTGACAGTTCCACAGCAAATTTGATACGATGGATAAAATTGCAATAAATATTCAATTTAACTGTCAATATGAAGCTCCCTGCGTTCCTGTTGAATCAACGGCATTGGTTTACGAAGGTATGCTGCCGGGGATATAGATAAAAACCTTAATGTTCAGAGAAACAGACGGAACAGGAACAGGAATTGAAAAAAGAATTTCCGGACATTAAAATCATAGCCGTTTCCGGAGGGGGTCGTTTAGGTCCCCAGGACTATTTACACTTAGCCAAATTGTTAGGGGCACAAAGGACCTTAACCAAGCCCATCAAACTGCCCGACCTGTTGAAAGCCATTGAAGAACTTTTGGAATAATCCGATTTCCCCCCAAAACAAGCGTGGTACCAAGACATCCATCCTGCAAGGCCTTTCGGCGGCATGGCCCATTTGTCTCGGGTATATTCCCATCGGGCTTGCCTTCGGTGTACTGGCGCAAAAAGCCGGACTTTATCCAATAGAGATTATGCTGATGTCCATTCTGGTGTTTGCCGGAAGTTCTCAGTTTATTGCCGTATCCATGCTTTCCACCGGCGCAGGGGCGCTTTCGATAATCCTTACGACCTTTGCCGTGAACCTGAGGCATTTGTTGATGAGTTCGTCTCTGGCTGTATTTTTAGGAAATGCCACCCGCAGGAAACTGACCCTTTTCGCCTACGGGGTTACCGATGAAAGTTTTGCCGTCAACTACACCCGGTTCAGCGGGAAAATATGGAGCGTCAACCGGGCACTGGTGGTGAATCATACGGCAAACCTCGCATGGATCGTCAGCAGCGTCATCGGCGGGTACAGCGGCCGGTTTATTCATCAGGGGGCATTCGGCATCGATTATGCCCTGACGGCAATGTTTATCTGCCTTTTGATATTACAACTTAAAAGCCGTCTCTATGTTCTAACAGCGGTTATTGCCGGCGCGGTTGCGGTGATCCTCTCTCTGACCATTCCCGGCAGTTCATATATCGTTCTGGCGTCGATCATTGCGGCCACGACCGTACTGGGGTTGAAAAAATGGGGGGCAAAATGATCCATGCGGAGGTGATATGGGTGATTCTGGGTATGGGGCTGGTGACATATCTTCCGCGCTGGTTCCCGCTGGTCTTTTTGTCCCGGCGCAGGCTTCCGCAATGGTTGGTCGAATGGCTTGACCTGATTCCGTCGGCCATCCTTAGCGCGCTCCTTTTACCGGAGTTGGTGACCAACGGCACGCCCCGCCATATCGCCCTCTGGCAACCCGAACTCTGGGTGGCCATACCAACCTTTGTTTTTGCCCTGAAAACGAAATCTTTGGGCGGCACCGTCATCATAGGAATGGCCTTGTTCTGGCTAGCCCAAAGTGTGATTTAAGCGCCGGGGAAAAATATCGTTGGAATGCTGGAATAATGGAATACTGGTTTTTTTTGGGTATTAACGAGGAATGATATGAAACTGACAATAAAAATTATGGGGTTGATTTTTTTGGGAATCATTGCCCTCCTGGCTGTCGACGGATACATTACCGTCAAGCGCGAAATCAACCTGTTCGACAATGATATGAAGCAAAACGCTTTCATGCTGGGAAACACGGTCAAGGAGCTGACCATAGGCGCTTGGCATGAATCCGGCCGGAACCGGGCTCTGGAACTGATCAAAAAAGTGGATAAAGAGGAAAATCATATGCGGATTCAGTGGGTTTGGCTGGGCGGTCTTTCAAGCGGTCCTTACATGCCCCATGTGGCCTTGAAAAAATTGACCGCGGTATTCAATGGCCATGAAATTTCGGTAAAAAAGACAGATGACAATGGACCCGGTTACCGTTATACGTATATTCCCGTCAAAATCAGCAATAACGCGCACGGCGCCCTTGAAATCTCGGAATCTCTGGCCGAGTTGACGGGCTATGTGCATAAAACGATATTTCGATCGATTATACTCGGCATCCTGATGGCGCTGCTGGGCTTTATCATGCTGTGGGTACTGGGTATTAAATTTGTGGGCCGTCCGCTGAATCAAATGATGGCATTTACCCGGCAGATCGGCGAGGGTGATTTTTCGAAACAAATTGTCGTTCATGGACACGATGAACTGTCCAATCTGGCGACGGCCATGAATCAAATGTGCGAACAGCTTGCGGCATCACGAGAGGCTGTCCGAAAAGAAACGGAAGCCCGGATTGCGGCCCTTGAGCAGTTGCGCCACACCGAACGCCTTGCGACTCTGGGGCGTCTGTCTTCAGGGATCGCCCATGAACTGGGGACCCCCCTCAATGTTGTTTCAGGAAGAGCCAAGTTGATCATTCATGAAAACCTCAACAAACAAGACATTGTCGAATGCTCGAGGATTATTAAAGAGCAAGCAGAGCGCATGGCGAAACTGATCCGGCAACTGCTCGATTTTGCCAGACGCCGGGCGCCTCAAAAGTCATGGGTCGATCTTCGAAATTTATCCGCTCAAGTCATGGAAATGCTGACACCGAGCGCAAAAAAACAAAACGTCATCATCGATCTTTTAAAAAAGGAAGACATCCCCCTGGTCCCCATTGACCCGTATCAGATTCAACAGGTTTTGATCAACCTGGTGTTGAACGGGATTCAGGCCATGCCTGAAGGGGGACATTTGGAACTCGGAATTCATATGAAATACGCGTGCCCTCCGGCACAAAATTGCAGTCCGAAACAAAATTATGCGGTCATATATATTAAAGATGAAGGAAGCGGTATTCCTGAAGAACACATCAACCATATATTCGAGCCTTTCTTTACCACCAAAAGTGTGGGGCAAGGGACCGGATTGGGGTTATCCATTTCCTATGGCATCGTTCAGGAGCACGGCGGATGGATCGATGTACAGAGCAATGTCGGCAAAGGGAGCTGTTTTACCATTTATATACCGCTGGAGGTTGACCAATGCGCGGAAAAATCCTGATCGTCGATGATGAACAAACCATGTGCGAGATGCTGGCAGACGATCTCGAACGGCATGGCTTCCTGCCGACATGGAGCATTTCTTCAGAGAAGGCGCTTGACCTTTTGAAGACACAATCTTTCGATGTTCTTTTGGCGGATCTGAATCTGCCGAAAATGAACGGCATCGAACTTTGCGAACGAATCGCTGCAAACCGGCCGGACATCCCGGTCATCGTCATTACCGCCTTCGGGAGTATGGAAACCGCTATCGCCGCCATTCGCGCGGGAGCATACGATTTCGTCAACAAACCCATCGATACGGAATTTCTTGTCCTTGCCCTGGACCGCGCCGTCAAACACCGCGGCCTCCAGGAAAAAGTAAAGCTTTTGGACCAGGCACTCAAAAGATCTCACCGGTTCGACAGATTGATTGGCGAAAGTCCCCTTATGCGGAAGCTGATGAATCGGCTCGAACGCGTTGCCGATACTGAAACGTCTATTCTCATTGCCGGAGAAACCGGAACAGGAAAAGAACTCGTTGCACGGGCTCTTCATAAACGAAGCCGCCGGTGTAAAAACCCCTTTGTCGCCGTCAACTGTGCCGCTCTGCCGCATTCGCTGCTGGAAAGCGAACTATTCGGCTATAAACGCGGCGCGTTTACCGATGCAAAGGCGGATCGCAGAGGATTGTTTTTACAGGCTCATGGCGGAACGCTCTTTTTTGATGAAATCGGTGATATCCCCTTGTCCCTTCAATCCAAGCTTCTTAGATCTCTGGAAGAGCGCAGTGCCCGCCCCATCGGCGGCACTTCGGAAGTCCCTTTTGACGTGCGAATTATCGCTGCGACCAATCGAGACATTGAAACCGCCATTCAAGAAGGCCAGTTTCGTGAAGACTTGTATTATCGCATCAATGTCATTCAGATCGATCTTCCGCCCCTTCGGGAGCGCGGTACCGACATTCTCCTTCTCGCTCGACATTTTGTTGAACAGTTTGCCATTCGCGCTAACAAACAAATTGCCGGGATATCCAATAGCGCCGCGGAAAAGCTTTTGAATTATTCATGGCCCGGAAATGTGCGCGAACTTCGAAATACCATCGAAAGAGCGGTTGTGTTGACAGGATATGAAAAAATTTCCGTCGATGACCTTCCGGAAAAAATACGCGATTATAAGGCTTCCCGGTTTCTACTTGAAAGTGACACCGCAAGCGAACTCGTTCCGGTTCAGGAAGTAGAGCGCCGATACATTCTTCATGTTTTGAAAACGGTCGGAGGCAACAAAACCGTGGCCGCGAAAGTGCTGGGTCTGGATCGCAAAACCCTGTATCGCAAGCTCGAGCAATACAAGGTCGACTGACCAATGCGGTTCTAAATCCGCCCGACATACTTTCGGCGTCCTCCCGCGGCATATCAAGATCGGGGCATATTGCTACAATGTCGCAAAATGCCCCACCCCCAATGGCCGGACATCCAATGCATCCATGAAAATTTCGATCCGGGTTTAACCAATATTTATTTATAATTACAATATATTATAATATTTTCAGAGAGCACCCGACCATTGGTGATACGTTCTGGCATGCGAATTGCTAAATATCCGATCAAGATAACTTCGGGAAATGATACCTTAAATTCACGTTTCGCATGCTGGATTTTCTTTGGACGACAGGTTTTGAAATGGGGATACCCACTGAAAAGAAAAACAATATATACCGGTTATCTGAAAATGACTATGGCGGTCATACATCCAGCATATTATTGGCGGAAGATGATGAAGAAATGCGCGGCTTATTGGCGCTGATGCTCCGAAAAAAAGGTTATCGGGTCTTTGAATGTAATGATGGCGTATCCCTTCTCGACATGCTTTCGCCGTATTTTCTGCAGGACGAAGAACATGAAAATTTCGATCTGATTATTTCAGACATTAGAATGCCCGGTGTAACAGGAATGGAGATACTGACCGGCGCCAATGAACTCGATGATTTCCCTCCGATAATTCTGATCACGGCATTCGGAGATAAGGAAATACATATGCAGGCCGATCGCTTGGGAGCGGTGGCGTTGTTCGATAAGCCTTTTGATATCGATGAAATGATGAAAAAAGTGGCGGAAATCCTGCCGGCACCGGCATAAGCGCGATTCATGCCGTGAAAAGCCATCGAAACATACGGGAGACGGATATGGTCGAAGAAGAACATTGTATGCTATATGCATCGGATTTTTCACCACAAAATTCTTTTTATAAACATTCGCCATTGAGGATACTCCTTACGGAAGATGATCTTGAGATGCGCAAGATGCTTTCCTGGTATCTGCAGAAAAAGGGATGTGACGTTATAACGGCAAATAATGGAAACGATCTCATGAGACACCTTGGATTATCCGGCCCCCTGGAATATTTTCACGGATTTGATTTAATAATATCAGACATTCGCATGCCGGGTATGACGGGACTGCAAGTTCTTGAAGCCACCAAGAAATTCGATGATTTTCCGCCCATGATTTTAATCACCGCCTTTCCGGACAAACAAACCCTTGACCTGGCCAACAACTTGGGAGCTGCGGCCGTACTCACTAAACCTTTCGACATGGACGACCTCCTAACCATAATCAGTCAAATATACCCTCTAGGACTGATATCCGCGGAACCGCAGTTCCCAATTTCCGAACAAAAATCTGTTACCGTGAAATTTCCACTCGATTTATGCTTCCGTCATGATATCGAAACGGAGCCGGTCAAAGATTTTGTGTATCACATGGCCGCCAAACTGAATCGATTCCACCATTACATCCAGCATTGCCGGGTTGTCATCGATCAGTCGGGAGCCCACCATCAAAAAAACCGTCTCTATTACGTAACGATAACCATAGATATTCCCGGTAAATTCATTACCGTGAAGCACGATTCGGAATCGGGAACCGGTTCCGAAAACCTTTACCTTTCCATAGACTTTGCTTTCACCATGGCAATGAGACGTTTAAAAAGGTATCTTAAAAAGCATTACGCTGCTAAAAGGAAATAAAAGGTTCAAAAGCGTGCAAAAAGGTCTTACGAGAAAACAGACGTCTGTTTTGAATCCCGGCACGGAATGTTTGAAATATTGACAACATATTACGATGACATATGGTGGCCGAACAGGACCCCATACACCCGCACCCCGAAACGCCCCCCTCCTTTTAAACAAGATTGAAATTCGACCATTGATGATCTATAGTCTGTTCTGCTCGGTAAACCGCGGGTTTTGCCTGTACGGATATGTTCATTCTTTTCATCAATTAAATCGAATGATAAGGAGAGTTCCGATGAATGATCCCATGTGCGCGCACAATGAAACAAGAAAAAAAACTGTCGTGACGCTGATGCTGGCAGCCGCCTTGATATTAGCAATTTCAATCACCCAACCCGCCGTCAATGCGTGGGCCGTGCCAGGGGACCGGTCAACCATCCCTGAAAGCTTCAGCATGCTGGCCGAATCCGTTAGTCCGGCGGTGGTCAATATCAGCACCGTAAAAACCATCAAGGGCGGCGGACCGGTGTTCCGCAACTATTATCAAGGCCCCCAGGGAGATCAGGATCCATTCAAGGATTTTTTCGATAAATTTTTCGGAGATGAAGAGCAGCGGGAGTACAAACAGCGAAGCCTGGGATCCGGATTCATCATCGATAAAGACGGGTATATCGTTACGAACAATCATGTGATCGCCGGTGCGGACGAAATCAAGGTCAAATTGAATTCCGGAAAAGAATATGACGCCAAAATCATCGGCCGGGACCCCAGCACGGATATTGCGTTGATTAAGATAAAACCCGGCGGAAACTATTCCATCGCGACCTTCGGCGATTCCGATTCCCTGAAAGTGGGACAATGGGTAGTGGCCATCGGCAGTCCCTTCGGGCTGGAACATACCGTAACTGCGGGAATTGTCAGCGCCAAAGGCCGGGTCATCGGCTCCGGTCCTTATGACGATTTTATCCAGACCGATGCATCCATCAACCCCGGCAACAGCGGCGGTCCGCTGATCAACATGAACGGTCAGGTGGTTGGCATCAATACCGCCATTATCGCCGGCGGGAACGGAATCGGATTTGCCATTCCCGTAAACATGGCCAAGGGAGTCATCAAGCAGCTTCAAGAACAAGGTAAAGTGACCCGGGGCTGGCTCGGGGTCGGCATTCAGGATATTTCCGATGAAATGGCTGAATATTACGGAATAAAAAACAAAGAAGGCGTACTGGTATCACAGGTTTTTCCGGGAGATCCAGCGGAAAAGGCCGGTATCCGGACAAAGGACATTATTATTGACGTCAACGGTAAAAAGATCGAAACCAGCCGGGAGCTGACCCGCATCATTGCCGCTTTTCATGTCGGCCAAATGGTCAAAATAAAGGTATTGCGCAACGGCAAGGCGAAAACGTTTAACGTCAAAATTGCCAAAAGACAGGAAGGGCGCCTGTCTTTAGGGGGTATCCCCCATAAAGAACATGAAGCCTTCGGCATACGGGTATCAAACCTGACGCCGGAAATCGCCCGAAAGTTCAATTTACAAGAACCCAACGGCGTGGTGGTCACCCATGTTCAATCCGACAGCCAAGGTGACAACGAAGGTATTCAAGCCGGCGACATGATAAAGGAAATCAATCACCGATCCATCAACACGGTGGATGATTACAATAATGCCGTGCAAAAAGTGAAAAAAAACGGTGCTGTAATTATGCTGGTCAAACGGGCCAATTCAGGATTTTTCGTGATTAAACTGAAAAAGAAAAAGACGGTTTTTTAAAAATACCGTTTTCCAAAAACAAAATCGGATGAATCAAAAAGACGGATGCAGCGGTGATATGACGTAAAAACATCGAGTGTTCAGAGTTCGGCGGTTTAGTGTTCAGTGATTCGTGCTTGACAATTTAACCATATACTCATACGCCGTCTAAATCCTGAACACTGAACACCGAACACTGCTGAACTCTGAACACTGAACACCGAACTCTGATACCGAAAACGAAATACCAAAAACTGAAAACCCACTAAAGGAAGGAACCATTATGATCCATGTTGAAAATCTGACAAAATATTACAATGATTTCTGCGCCGTGGATCAAATCAATTTCAATATCAAAAAAGGGGAAATCCTGGGCCTTTTAGGTCCCAACGGCGCCGGAAAAACCACCACCCTGCGAATGCTCACGGGCTATTTCATGCCCACATCCGGAACCATTCGCGTCAAAGACTATTTGCTGGATGAACATCTTATCGAAATTAAAAAGATGATGGGGTACCTGCCGGAATCGGCTCCGCTTTATCACAGCATGCTGGTCTATGACTACCTGGATTATGTTGCCGGAATCCGGGGCATGGACAAGGGCCAACGGATTTCCAGGATCCGCCAACTGGTCGATCTGTGCGGGCTGGATGACATTATGCACCGGAGCATCAATGAGCTTTCCAAGGGGTTGAACCAGCGGGTCGGTCTGGCCCACGCCATGATGACCGATCCGGAAATCCTGATATTGGATGAACCCACATCGGGCCTGGATCCAAACCAGATTGCAGAGATTCGGGATATCATTCGAAAAATCGGAAAAGAAAAAACCGTGATCCTCTCCACGCACATTTTGAGCGAAGTGGAAGCCACCTGTAACCGCGTGGTGATCATCAACAAGGGTAAAATCGTTGCCGATGATGTCACGGAAAATCTCAAGCAGGCCGCCGGTCAAAAATATTTTATCCATCTGGCCCTGCTAAACGCCGAATTTAAGGATGTTCAGGAACAACTCGGCGCCATCGAAGGGGTGAGGGCCGTTGAGAAAACTCCCGGTGCACAAGGCAGCGACCTCGGCATAAGGCTCGAATGCGAATCCGCGGCGGACCTTAGAGAAACCATTTATCAAACCATCAAACAAACTTCCTGGATTCTCATCGAGTTTCAACAGGAAACGAAAACGTTAGAGACGGTATTCCGCGAATTAACTAAGGAGGACTGATATGCAACAGATGATCCGCATCTGCAAAAAGGAACTCAAAGACTATTTTATATCCCCCATTGCCTATATCGTGATATCCATTTTTTTGCTGGTCACGGGGTGGTTCTTTTTTACGACATTTTTCTATTACAACCAGGCGGATTTGAGAAATTTTTTTGATCTGCTTCCCATCACCTTTTCTTTTTTGATCCCGGCCATCACCATGAGACTCTTTTCCGAAGAGCTGAACGTGGGATCTTATGAAATGCTTGCGACCCTGCCGGTAACCTTCACGGACATCCTTTTCGGCAAATTTTTAGCCGGCGTTTTGTTCGTGGCCGCTGCACTGATCCCGACCCTGGCCTATCCCATATGTATCTCCTTTATGGGCCAGATCGATTGGGGCCCTGTGACCGGCGGATATATTGGCGCCGTTTTGCTGGGATCGGCCTTTGTCGCCGTGGGGCTTTTTGCCTCGTCGCTGACCCGAAACCAGATCATTGCCTTTATCGTCGGCATGGTCATCTGTTTTACGCTTGCTTTGATCGACAAAATGCTTCTCTTCTTCCCGCGGTCGATGCTGGGCGTCATCGGCTATCTCGGAGCAGATTATCATTTCAAAAACATTGCCAAAGGAATTGTGGATTCCAGGGATATCATCTACTTTTTCAGTGTCGTGTTCATCGGTCTCTACAGTACCCATCTGGTCATGCAGGAAAAAAATTAAGGAGCGAGTAATGGGCATTCAGAAACGCTATCCAAAATATATCAAACTGTGTATCTACCTGGTCATCATCGTCCTGGTCAACGTGGCGGGAGTGACGCTGTTTTTCAGGCTCGATCTCACCCAGAACAAAATTTATTCCATTTCCGACGCCAGCAAACTCGTGGTGTCCACCCTTTCCGAGCCATTGACCATCGATGTCTTCTTTACGAAAGATCTGCCGGCGCCGTACAACAATAACGAACGATATTTGCACGATCTGCTGCAAGAGTATGCGCTCCATGCCAACAAATATTTCAACTACAAATTTTACGATGTTAGTCCCGAATCCGAAGGAATCGATGCCACGACCCGGGAAAATCAGAAGCTGGCAAACAATTACGGGATACATCCCGTCCAGATACAGGTTTTTGAACAAGACGAGGTCAAATTCAAGAAAGCCTATATGGGTCTGGTCCTCATTCACGGCGATATGGTGGAAAGAATTCCCACCATTACCTCCGTGGACGGCCTGGAGTATAAGCTGACAACAACCATTCAAAAACTCAACAATAAAATCAGCACATTGTTGAGTCTAAAGGGTAAAGTAAAGGTCACGCTGTATCAGTCTTCTTCATTAAAACCCATCGCGCCGCTCATGGGACTGAATGAACTCCCGGAGTATCCGGATAAGGTAAAGGATATCGTTTCCCGGCTCAATGCCAAAAACTACGACAAACTGGAATATACCTACATCGATCCCTCCACGACACCATCATCGGACACGTCGTTGAACAAATACGATCTCATGAAACTACAGTGGCCGGACCTTTCCCATGGAAAAATAAAGGCAGGCAGCGGCATGATCGGCCTGGTGATGGAATACAACGGAAAATTCAGAAAAATACCCCTTTTAAGCGAGATCCGGCTTCCCATCATCGGAACCCAGTATAATCTGGCCAGCCTCGATAAACTGGAAGATGCCATCAACGATAACCTGGAAACCCTGGTGAATATCAACCAGGACCTCGGATACCTGGCCGGCCACGGCACATTAAGCACATCGAGTTTTTCACCCATGGGCCGGCAAAACCCCGACGCCATATCCACATTTTCAAGCCTGGTGGCCAAAACATACAGCATCAAACCCATCGATCTGAAAAAGCAGTCCATTCCCGGCAGCCTCAAGTGCCTGGTGATTGCGCGCCCCACTGAAAAATTTTCCGATTACGAACTCTTCCAGATCGATCAGGCCTTGATGAGAGGCACCAATCTTGCCCTGTTCCTGGAGCCGTTCAAGGAAGTCCAACGCAACAATCAGCAGCGGTTCGAATTTAACCGGGGACCTGTCTATGAACCGCTGGACACCGGGCTCGAAAAATTACTGGCTCATTACGGCGTCCACATCAAGAAAGCATTTGTCCTGGATGAAAACTGCCACAAACAAAGGCTTCCCCGGAGCATGGGCGGCGGTGAGAGGGCAATATATTTTGCCCCCATTATCAAAGATAAAAATATCAACCACAAATTGAAATTTATGCGGGGCATCAAGGGACTGATTGCCGTTAAAATATCACCGCTGGAGCTGGATTCGGCACGGATTTCCAAAAATAAGCTCAAAGCCGTTAAGTTGTTTTCATCCTCTGAAAAATCTTGGGAGATCCGTAAAAATATCAGTCTAAATCCCCTGTTTCTCCCGCCGCCGCCGGCGGCCGACCAGATGCGGCAATTTCCACTGGCTTATCTCATTGAAGGGGAATTTCCCAGTTATTTCGCCGGCAAACCCATACCCGAAAAAATATCAAAGGATGACAAAACCGCCGGAGAGAATAAAAAAGACCAAAAGGATAAAAAAGAAAATACGCCCGGGGCGGCCGCTAAAAAGACCGAGGCCGAGCTGGCAAAGATTAAAGGCCAAACCCAGGTCATCGCCAAGGGAAAGCCAAGTAAAATCTTTTTGATGGCAGCACCGGATATGCTGAAAAACAATGTTCTGGACCCCGAAGGCGACAGTCCCAATGACATGTTTGTTTTGAACACCCTGGATGCCTTGAACAATCGGGAAGACATTGCCAGCATGAGAAGCAAAATACTCAACTTTAACCCCCTTCATGATACGGGTTCGCTGACAAAAACCTTTGTCAAGACTTTCAATATCGCCGGGCTTCCCATACTGGTGGTATTCTTGGGTCTTTTGGTATGGCTGAAGCGCCATTCCAGGAAAAAACGAATACAGATGATGTTTAAAAAGTAAAAGAGGTGAATGTATGAAGCTGAAAAAAGAATATTTCATTCTGACCGCCATTCTGGTCGCACTGGTGCTGTATCTTGCTTTACACCGTTCAAACAGAACAAATTATCAGCTTCCGGAACTTCCCGATGTTCCCCAGAAACAGATTTCCAAAATTGAAATCACAACCGCCGGGAAGTCCATTGTCTTGAATAAAAAAGACGATGCATGGTCTATCGAACCGAAAGGGTATCCCGCTGACACCGAAAAGGTCAAAAGTATGTTGAGCGTCATCGGAACACTGAAACTGACCGCACTGGTATCGGAATCCAAAAATTATATCCGTTATGATTTGGGAAAGGATAAAAAAATCCATGTGAAGGCCTGGAAGGGCAACACGCTGGCGCGCGATTTTGATATCGGCAAAACAGCCCCGACATATAAACACACCTTTGTTAAACTCGCAGACGATCCCAATGTCTATCATGCCAGGGAAGATTTCAGACGGAAATTCGATGAGAGCGTCAGTGATTTGCGGGACAAAACCGTCATGTCCTATGCGCAAAATACCATTGCCGAGATAACCCTGGTACATGATAAAAAAACAGCTTCTTTTTATCGAAAAGAAGTCCCTGAAACCGCTTCCGTGAAAAAAGAAAAAGCGGTCAAGGCCGCAAAAGAACCAAAAACCAAAACCGTGTGGGAGGACGCGAAAGGCCGAACCGCAACCCCCTCCGAGATCAGCAGCCTGCTTAGTTTTTTGAATCATCTTGAGTGCGAAAAGTATATCGAGGGTGCCAAAAAAGAAGATTTTAAAAATCCCATTTATACGCTGAGCCTGAAAGGTGAAAAAGACTTTTCTTTGTCGATATTTGCCAAGGAAGATAAAAAGGACAACAATTATGCGGCGGTGTCGACGGAAAATGATTACCCGTTTTATCTGTCCTCCTCACAGGTGGACGGCATCAAATCAAAAGTCGATGGCTTGATGAAGATAAAAGAAAAGTAATCCCAACGGGTTTGACTTATCCAAATGCTGCATTAGAATAAAACTATTACGCAATGCGTATGGGTTCCATGGCGAAATGTTTAAGCGTAAGGAGTGTGATATCATGTATGACAAAAATGCATTGTGCGATAAAATCAGAGAATTGTACCCTGACATCGGCGAATGCGGCATCGATATTGACGTCGAGTATGATAATGAACAAAAAACATGGACGGTCCAGCTGAAAAAGGATCACATCAAATTAAAAACCTTTCTGGAAGACCAGGACGCCGATTTGTGCATGGATGGAAAACAATGTGTCAGCTTGGGGATCGAGATTGCCCAGCTCAAAAGCACTATCTCACAAATCTAATATAAAGGCTAGCACCCTTCATCACCAATTATCTTAAAGCCGCTTGAAGCCGGCGTTTTCGATGCCGCCGCCGGTTTTTGAACGGCCTTTGTCCGCTGTTTCGGTTTCATTTCAGGAACGGCGGATTTGGAGATGGTCCGATCCGGGTTGATAACCGATAGTGTCAGCCCCAGGAGAATAAGCAGCGCAACCGCGCTCCGCTTGATTTTCGGTGAAGGTCTCGGCAGGGTATCCTTATCGCCGAATTTCTGTTCGACGTTCTCCGCCAGCCAGAAGGCACCGACGGCTATCAGGCAGACCATAAATGCGATGATGCCTGAATTAATACCGAACACGTCGGGGAGTCGAATCGCCCCCTTGGAACCCGAGACATAGAATTTTTCAATCAGCGGGAAGATTTCCGCAAAAAATACAGAGCCGATCATCATGCCGACAATGAAAACCAATCCATCCAGTTTGCCGGATACCGTCGCCACCACGGACGTTGTGGGGCAATAGCCGCCCATGACAAACCCGACACCGAGTACCAAACCACCGACGATTTGCGGCCAGATAAAGGTGGGCAGCAGGTACACGCGAGCCAGATCGATCCAGCCGAAAACCGAGAAATAAAGAAGCCCGATAATGCACACCACAATCGCCGTGAACATGACTTTTAAGACGGCAAAATCTCTAAGATAAAAGATCGCCGTTAATTTTCTGGGATTGCCGAACCCGGCTCTTTCAAGAACGAATCCGAACAAAAAGCCGATTAATACGGCCAACTGAAGGCTATATGCGAAACCGAACCAACCGAATTTATACAAAGGTCCCATCATAACCACTCCTTTTTGAAAAAATAGGCCATGCCGTAGGCCCCTATAAAAATACACAACATAAAAACCCAGCTTCCAACGGCCAGTTCAGAAGCGCCGGTGAGGGCCTGCCCGCTGGTGCATCCCCGGGCCAGTCGCGCGGCAAATCCGGATAAAATACCGCCGCCCAAAGCCAGCCATAAGCGGATCGAAACGCCGATGGAAGGCCCCCGGGCCACTTCACCCTTTATTCGATTGCTGATAAAGGCTGAAAACAGACCGCCCAACGCAGCGCCCAACGTCAAAAAGACCAGCCAGCTCATCAGGGGTGATTTTCCCCCTCGAAGATAATTCGCGTAATACCCATTGGCCTTTGCATGTTCCGGTGCCACGAGATTCACGCCGGCGGTGGCAATCCGGGCAAATGAAGACGAAGAACCCAATCCCCGTCCCATGGTATAAAAACAAAAGAGCAGGATCAGCCCTAAAACAGTACCGATAACATACGGATTAGAATAGCGTTCCTTCATGCATCCTCCTTGTTTTACCTAATTTTATTTGAAATAAATTCGTAGACTCTAATTAGGGTTGAACTTTTTCAGGATATACCTTTTTTCTTAACTCAAGCCAATCGTGAATTTGAAAAATCGTTCCGGATAGATCATAGCGCCCCTGAGCAAACACCCCGTAATCCCCACCGCATCCCATGGCGGTGGCAAAACGGATATGATTGCCGTATATCAACCAGGTCTTGCTCCATTTTCTTTCAATGGCTTCGTCAAAGGGGTTACCTTCCGGCCCTTTGGCGTTGGACTTGAAATGCGCCAGATCGAGTTGCCATATTCGGGTCATGATTTCTGTGGCATGCAATGTCTTCGCATTGGTTTCCCGAATGCTGTTTTCAAATCGGCGCCAGTGTCCATTGACCCAGGACGTGCCGTGGCAGCCCAAGCATACGGATTGCATGGTGTGGCGTCGCTTCATCATTTCCTTTTTCGTAATGAGATATTTTGAGGCAAAACTGCCGTCCAATGCCGTGGGTAAAGTCAGCCCGTTCTTGTTCCGGATCGTTGTGGTATCCGGTTCTTTTGGATGGGGATGGGCATAAATCAGGCCGAAAATCCGCCACGGTATCCGGCCGTTCATCTGGTGGGTGCGCTTGGCGACGACATCGCCGTCGGTATTGATCAACAGACTCACATGACAGACAGCACAGGTCGGTGCGGTAAAGTCTTTGCCGATGGTCCAGGGAACGGCATCAAAATTCCACGATGCGCCCAGGCTGGAAAATATATTCCCGTGTTTGCTGGCCGAATAGACTTTAAATGCCGGCACATCCGGACCGATATGGCATTCCTTGCATGTATTGGGTTTCCGGGCCATCTTTATGGAAAATGAATGCCGCGTATGGCACGCGGCACACGACCCCCGTGTGTTGTCAGGATTGATTCGTCCGACACCCTGATTAGGCCATCCGTCGAAAATGGGAAACTTCAATTCACCCGCCAGTTCGGTGTTTCGGGTTTCATATCCTTTAATCGATATTTTGGTGCCGTGACAGTAGTAACAGGCATCGGCCTTGGTCGCATCGTCGGCCGGTTGAATCACCATGGGTTGCATATTTTTTCCGGACAATTTTACAGTTCCGAGGATGCTTTTCTGCAGTCGCTGATAAAGCGGATTGCCGGCCAGGTTGTTGACGGCATGGGACATAATGTTTTTCGAGAATTGTTCCGCTTCCACGCTATGGCACGTCGCGCAATCCTGTGGGCTGACCACCACATGGACCTCGTATCCGTTGTGTTGAAAGGTGTCCGGATGGGCTTCGGGTCTTTGGGTATGGCACTCCGCGCATCCCACGACTTTATCGGACAAATCTTTTGGGATTTCCTTGCTCGACACTCTTCTTGCCAGGCCCTTTACGGCCAGTGCCGCCCGGGGCGTCATCCGGGCATGCCGGCTGTTCCGCCAGCCCTCGACGATCCCCGGATGAAGGGTCGAGTGGCATCCCAGACATTCGGCCGTGGCGTCGCTCACCGGCACTTCCGCCGCCGATGAAATATTCGGAATCCCGATAAAAAGGCAGACAACAAACAGACAGGCGATTCTTTTCATTTGCCGCTCCTTGGTATTTTGGTCCAACGACCTGACATTGAGGCGCTGAAACGGTTTTTCTGTCACTCCTCATGTATTCGTAAAAGAAATGGAAAATCTTCTTTAGAAAGCATTATCCAGGGCATGCTTCAACAAAAAAATGCTTCGACGCCGCCCGGAATGTAAAAGAAAATATCGAATAATCAAAAAGAAGGCTTATCCTTGCGGCAAAGCACAGGAGCCGTGAAGTCTCGGCGTAAAGCGCTCCGGGCCGGCTACAATGGGTTTTCCAATGGCCTTTGCCATCCCTTTGAGCATCCCAAAAAATATCATTTCATGAAACGGATACAGACTGTACCAGTAAAGTATGCCCCAGAGCCCCTTGGGCAAAAATCGCGACAGCATTTGAAAATCCGTGTACTGATCGCCAATTGGATGAATTTTAAATTCAAGCACGGCTTCGCCGGGAACCTTCATTTCAGCCAGTAATAGCAACCGCTCCTTGGGCGCTATATCCAGCACGCGCCAGAAATCCAGAAAATCTCCGACGCGCAGTTCGGTGGGATGTCGCCGTCCACGGCGCAACCCCACACCACCGAGCCATCGATCCATCAAACCGCGCAGCCACCACAATCCGTCGGCATAATACCAGCCGATTTTACCGCCAAGCCTGCTGACAGGCTGCCAGACCTCATCCGGCACCGCTCTTATTCGCACCCGATACCCGCATTGCATAATACTTCCGCCGGCCCAATCCGCGTCGCCGCAATGGGCCCATTCGGGCGTTACGACAGGTCCGGCGTCGGCCCAGCAGGTGTCCACCTGCTTTTGTATCATTTTATCGAGAGCTGTTCGAATCGCCTCGCGGGGACTGAGCAGTTCCTGAGGAATGATCCTTTGAATACGCTTGTCCGAACATACGGCATTGCTTGTCAATCCTTCGGTAAGCGGCAGCGCAATCCAATGGGGCACCGGGCTGATGAGATGTATCCAGTAAGCACTGAGGGTGGGGGTCAACACCGGAACCGGTATAATCCATCGTTTGGGCAGTTTTGCTTCCTGCGTATAAATATCCATCAGATCCCGGTAGGTCACGATGTCCGGCCCGCCGATATCATAGGTTTGACCGATGGTTTCATCGTGTTCGAGGCAGCCGACAAGATAGCGGACAACGTTTCGAATGGCGATCGGCTGGTTCAAGGATTTTACCCAGCGCGGGGTGATCATAACCGGAAGCCGTTCCACCAGGTACCGCAGGATTTCAAAGGATGCACTTCCTGATCCTAAAATCATGGGCGCTCGCAAATCGGTCACCGGCACTTTGCCGGATTGAAGAATTTGCGACACCTCGGTCCGTGAATGAAGATGCTTGCTTAAGGGAACGTCCTTCTCTTGCGACAATCCACCGAGATAAATCATCCGTTCGATACCGGCGAATTCCGCCGCTGATATCATATTTTGAGCGGCTCTGCGGTCGGCTTCGACAAATTTGTGTTTCTGAGCGATCATGGAATGAACCAGATAATAGGCCGCCCCACAGCCCGAAAGCGCCTTTTTCAGAGATTCCGAATCAAGGACGTCGCCTTTTACCAGTTTCACATTCGGATGATGTCCCCAGGGACGACAAGTCAATTTTTCAATGGATCTGCCCATGGCGCACACCCGATACCCCGCGCCCAGCAAGGCCGGAATCAACCGCCCGCCCACATAACCGGTGGCGCCGGCAACCAGCACCGGCTTGTCGTTTTTCATCGAAACAACCTCACCTTTCGATCATTTGTAACGCGTCCGTATTTTCGTTTTAGATTATGCATGATTGCGTAGCTTCAGTGAAATCGGATGAGGGTTTAAATAAAACTGTTGCGCCAGATACGGCTGTTTGTATTTTCGCACGTAATGGTTGAGCAGTGTCACCGGCACGATCAATGGCACAAATTCCTGCCTGTACTGCTCGATGATTTCAAGCAGTTCCTGTTTCTCGTCCGGGGACAACCGCTTTTTAAAATATCCCATGATGTGTTGAAGCACGTTGATATTTCTTTTCAGCGTGCTTTTCAGTCTCAAAGCCGCAATCAACAGGGCTTCGTATTGGGCAAACACATCTTCAGCGGAAAGGGTTTTGCTTTCGGCAACCAGCTTGCCCATCATTTTCAAATAGGTGGGACTGTGCGACATAATGAGCAGCTTGTGCCGGGTATGAAAATCGATCAGACTGCCCAAACGTTTCTTTTTGGATGACGTTTCCCGCCAGCGCATCAAGGCAAAAATCTGTTCGATGAAGGTCTCTCTGAGTTTGGCGTCATGCAGCCGGCCGTCTTCTTCCACCGGAACCAATGGAAAGTGTTCCGTAAATATACGGGCAAATATGCCCTGCCCTTTTTTCTGGGGCATTCCTTTGAAATTTTTTACCGGAACTTTATACAGACCGCTGCTTGGAGAGTTTTTTTTGAACACGAATCCGCACAGGCTTTCTTTTTCCAGTTCTTCGACTTTTTTCCGCGCCCATTCGGTCATCCGGCGCGTATGGTCCACATTTGTTTTAGACGTGACCAGGTTCGGATGGTCCGGATCTCCCACCAGACGCAGCGTCTCTCTGGGAACACCCATTCCGCATTCCACCTCCGGACACACCGGGACATATTCCACATATTGACCCAGTATGTCTGTCAGGTATCGATCTCTTGCATGTCCGCCGTTCCAGCGGACCGGCTCACCCAACAGGCATGCGCTGATACCGATTTTTATTTTGCCCTCCATCGTTCACCTCGTGTTGAGTGTTTTCATCATCATCATCCTTTTAGAACAGGATAATCTGTTTGCCGATGAATTGTCAATTCGGCAAATTTTCACGATCCGGCGGATATCGATGCAGATTGATGAAATGTTTCAGCCTGAACTTTATTTTGCTTCAACTTCCGGATTAATGATTTTGGACGGCAACAGGCACATTTATGTAGGGAATCGGGAATGTGCTGCCCGTAGCGGTGAAAAGACTTAAAAAGTTAATGATTTTTTTCGAATAAGGTTCGAGTGGCCACCAAGATGTAAATCTCCGGTTCGTCGATGAACGTATCTATTTCAAACCCAAAGGGTTTGAGCAAAGCACCGGCCTCTGTCTTTTCGGGAAAGTCGTCAAGGGGAAAAGAAACGACCTCTTTTAATGAACGAATGAATGATTTTCCCATGGGATGACTGATGACGATACGCCTTTTGGCTTTCATCATTCGGCTGAGATTGGAGAAAGCGCCTGCCTTGTCGACGATGTTGGGATAACAAGCATTAATGAAAGCCGCATCGATACTGCCTTCGGGCAAGCTGATATCGCGGACATCCGCCATAATGGCTTTCACATCAGGGTAGTTTGTTCTCAATTGTTTCAGCATCTCTTCTGAAAGGTCACAGGCATGAATGCAGCCGGGCCGGTATTTCTTTATAATGGGAATCAAAATCCCCGTGCCGGATCCCACATCGAGAACCGTGTCCCCTCTGGTGATCCTGCCATGCGCGACGATTTTCTCGAGACGTTTGGGTACGTCCTCAGGCAAGGGCGGCTCAAAGAGCTTGTATATTTTATCGAATGAGTTTTGCTGGAGCCTGTTAATCCGCTGAACTTCTTCTTCGCTGACAGTTTTAAACGGTGTCATGGGCAGCCTTTAAGGTAATGTTTTGATGAAAATGCAACCATGAGACCTTTGCAAAACGCCCCTTTTTGCCCAATTTCTGCGTCACACTCAAATTGTAATCCTCAAAATACTCAATGTATTCATGCGGTTAAAATTTACACGTTCCTTGAACTTGAACAAAAATGATCGTTTTGCAAAGGTCTCAACATACCTATGATTTTACTCCCAAACTGAATTTAAATCAACGTCAGAGGACATAAAATAAACATATTAGAAGCCATCTCAAAATAAAGATTTTGGTTCAAAATCAAGGCGGACTGATACGGCCAACCGCAGGAATATCGGGAGTATTTCGAGGATTTGACGTCTCAGCTCAACACATATATTGAGCCCGAGAGGGGGTTTTGAAACCACTTCTATTTTTTTCTTAAATACGATCTCATTGATGCTGAACTTTTGACAAGCCGGACGTTATTACATATTATCATAATGAAGCCGGAAAATTTGCTGCCACGATCATCGTAAAATCATTAATCGCCCGATGGCAGTCAATTCAATCCCAGGAAAGGAGCTCAAACCATGGCCGGATACGTGGGCGCACTCGATCAGGGCACGACCAGCAACCGCTTTATCATTTTCGATCACGACGGCAGGATCGTCGGTGTCGATCAAAAAGAACATGAACAGATTTTCCCGCAGCCGGGTTGGGTGGAGCATGATTCCCTTGAAATCTGGCGGAACACCCAGGATGTCATCCGCGGTGGGCTGGCAAAGGCGAATCTTATGGGATCGGACCTGGCCGCCATCGGTATCACCAATCAACGGGAAACCACTGTGGTTTGGGATAAAAATACCGGCAAACCGTTTACAAACGCCATTGTCTGGCAATGCACCCGAACCGATCAAATATGTAAAGCATTAAGCCGGGAACAGGGGCAAAACCGGTTTCGAGATAAAACCGGCCTACCCATTACCACCTATTTTTCCGGTCCGAAAATCAAATGGATTCTGGACAACAATGACCGGTCCCGCACTGCGGCCGATAAAGGTGAGGCCCTGTTCGGGACCATGGAAACCTGGATCATCTGGTGGCTTACCGGCGGACCCGGAAAAGGGTCCCATGTCACCGATGTAACCAATGCCAGCCGCACCATGTTGATGGATTTGCATACCCTGGATTGGGATGAAGAAATTCTTCAAATATTGGGGATACCCCGTCAAATTCTGCCCCGCATCGTTCCATCCAGTGACAGCAAAACCTGGGGAACGACGCTGAAAGACGGTCCGTTGGGCGCCCGCATACCGCTTTGCGGCGCTCTCGGTGACCAGCAGGCCGCACTGGTGGGCCAGACCTGCTTTGACCCTGGCGACGCTAAAAATACTTACGGTACCGGTTGCTTTTTGCTGCTCAATACCGGTCATTTCCCGGTACTTTCCCGCCGGGGTTTACTGACCACTTTAAGCTATCGAATTGATGATCAACCGCCGGTTTATTGTCTGGAGGGATCCATCGCCATCAGCGGCGCACTGGTTCAATGGCTCAGGGACAACCTGGGTTTGATCACCCGTGCGTCGGAAATCGAAAATCTGGCCAACACCGTCGAAGACAACGGCGGTGCCTATTTCGTCCCGGCCTTCTCCGGTCTTTTTGCCCCGTACTGGCGTTCCGATGCGCGCGGTGTGATCGTCGGCCTGACCCGCTATGTCAATAAGGGGCACATCGCCCGGGCGGTCCTGGAAGCCACCGCCTATCAGACGCGGGATATTGTGGAAACCATGAACACGGATTCCGGGGTCGAATTGACCAGCCTCAAGGTCGACGGCGGCATGGTCGGCAATGAACTGCTGATGCAATTTCAATCCGATATCCTGGGAATGCCGGTGATACGCCCCAAAGTTTCGGAAACCACCGCTTTGGGTGCCGCCTATGCCGCCGGTCTGGCCATTGGCTTCTGGTCCGGGCGAAAAGAGCTGCGGCAGAACTGGGTTAAAGACAAGACCTGGCATCCCGCCATGGACCCTGCACTCAGGGAATCATACTTCCGGCAGTGGAAAAAGGCCGTGGACCGGACCTTTAACTGGGTGGAGTAAAAATGTCAAAAGTCAGTATTATTAAGGCCACATATTCAGATCCGGGAATTGAAACCCTCCTTGCGCCCCTTGGCGGAATGGCGAAGTTCGTAAATAAGAACGAAAAAGTGCTTCTCAAGATTAACCTGTTATCGGCCAAAGCGCCGGAAAAGGCCGTGACCACGCACCCTGAGTTGATAAGGGCCGTGGCCAAAGCTGTAAGGGAGGTAGGAGGTAAACCGTATATCGGAGACTCCCCGGCCGGACCCTTTTCCAAAAAAATACTAAACAAGGCCTATGAGCGTTCAGGGCTCAGGAATTTGGCGGAAGAAGAAGAGATTCCCCTGAACTTCGATACAGGGGCTAAAAAATTGGCTATCCCCGAGGGCAAACGACTTCGAAGGTCTCCCATTTGTGATTACGCATTACATGCCGATAAGATCATTGCCCTGCCGAAACTTAAAACCCATTCCTTCCAGTATATGACCCTGGCCTGCAAAATCATGTATGGCATTGTTCCCGGTCTCACCAAGGCAAAATATCATGCCCAGTTTCCGAGCCGGGTGAGTTTTGCAGACATCATGCTGGATATTCTGACCATCGTAAAGCCGAACTTATATATCATGGACGGCATAGTGGGAATGGAGGGCCAGGGACCTGGAAGCGGAGATCCCGTAAAAATGGATCTGGTTCTTGCTTCAACGGATCATGTGGCCATGGATATCTCGGTATGCAGGATTTTGGGCATCGAGCCCGTGGGTATGCCGGTACTTAAAAGGGCTAAAGTCCGCGGTTTGTGGCCCGAGAGGGTTGATTATCCGATCCAAAGCCCCGAGGTTGTTGCCTATAAAGGATTTAGACTGCCCAACACGGCTGATCATCTGTTAACCGGTAAAAAGCTCCCAAGAAAAAGTCCTGTTATTACGGACAAATGCATAGCGTGCGGAGATTGCGAGCGAATTTGTCC
>JAJDND010000155.1 GCA_022340885.1 Desulfobacterales bacterium
ACCCATTGCCCGAAAAAGCCAGTCGATGGGGCTGAACACGGAATCGAGAAACCAGAGATAACCGATGGCTCCCAGAGCGATCGGCGCCGTCCAGGGCATGAGGACAAGAAACCGCACCAGCCATTTGCCGTGAAAGTCGCGCATCAGCAGCTCTGCCAGGATGTGCGCGAGGATCAGCACGAGCCCGACGGACAAGATGGTGAAAAAGAACGTATTGAACAGCGATGTTCGAAAGGTCGGATTGCTGATAAGATCGGCAAAATTTTGCAGGCCTATGATCTTAAAGTGAGGGTTTCCCACGGTCACATTGCTGATGCTGTAGACAAAAGACATCACAAAGGGAAACCCTACGAACAGGAGGATATAGAGCCCCGTGGGAATGAGAAGCAACGGCGAGAGAACTTCTTCGCGATCGGAGATATGTTTCTTGTTCATGGTTGCACCATCGTTGGATTCCGATTTATTCTATGAGCGCGCACGATCAATCCTGACGCCCTTGTCCTTGTCGTAATATCGCAGATCGCTTTTGCGGACCGAAAAATCGTATTCCTTTCCTTCTTCAAGGGGAATACGGACGGGCAGATTGGCAATCACCTTTGCATCGCCGATGGTCCCGTAGGCCAGCTTGTTGGAACCCAGGTTTTCAACCCGCATTATCTTGAAGCGAAATGTTATCCGGTTTTCGGCATGAGCAAGATTCGAGGGGTGAAACGCCTCCGGCCTGAACCCGACCATGACGTCCTGCTGCTCAACGAAATTCATGGGCGGGATTCCGATAAAACCCGCGACAAATGTGTCGGCAGGATCATGATAGATGACATCGGGTGTACCGATCTGCCTTATCCTGCCGCTTTTCATCACGGCAATCCGGTCGCCCAAACCCATGGCTTCGGCCTGGTCGTGGGTCACATAGATCGTTGTCACACCGATCTCCCGATGGAATTTTTTCAATTCAACCCTTGCGGCCTGCCGAACCTGGGCATCGAGATTGGAGAGGGGCTCGTCCAACAGCAACACCTTTGGCGTCCGGACCAGAGCCCGGGCGATGGCTACACGTTGTTTCTCGCCGCCGGAGATTTGCGCGGGTCTCCGGTCCAATAGGTGTCCGATGCCGAGAAGACCTGCCGCCCATTCCACTTTCTGTTTTATTTCCTTTTTCCCCAGTTTTTCGACCGTCAGGGGAAATGAGATATTTTTAAAGACCGTTTTGTGAGGATACAGCGCGTAGCTCTGAAACACCATGGCGATCCCCCTCTCACGGGGAGGAAAGTCGTTTACGACCTGACCGTTGATAAACAACCGGCCTGCGGTCGGCTGCTCGAGCCCTGCACAGAGCCTCATCAGGGTCGTTTTCCCACTTCCGGACGGTCCCAGCAGCACCAGGAACTCGCCGTCGCTGATCTTAAGATCTACATTATCGACGGCTTTGACTTGATCGAAATGTTTTGTTAAGCTTCTCAGTTCAACGGATGCCATTTATTCCCTTCCATGCCATATACGTGTAATGATAATCGTTCATCGCACTGGCGACGAAGCACGCAAACACAGATCCTTTGCCCGGTTTGATGACTTACGCCGCTTTCTTGATAAGTCCCTGTGCCGCCCATTTTTCAAAAATCTTACGGCACTCTGCAGCTGCCTGTTTGACCGACGCCTCGGCAGATTGTTGTCCCTGAGCCACACGGGCGAACATGTTAGGGATCACAAAGGTGCTGAAAATTTCACCGATGGCCGGATTCGCCGGCCCCGGATGCCCGACGTTGGTGCTCCAACTTTCCGCGCTCTCGAGGGGCAGCAGCTTGTTCGTTGCTTCTCCGGGCAGCGCAAAGGGATCTTTGTTGAACCAGGCATGAAAGACATCGCGCATGGTCTTCGCACCTTTGACAGCCGGGTAGCCCCGGTGGCCGTTCGGTATTGGGGCATTGAAGAACGACGGCGAATTGTAGAGTTCGCTGTTCCAGATGGCTTGGTCGTAGTTGGCGACGAGATCGAGCAGGAACTGCTTGGCCAGGTCCGCATTCTTGGCGGCGAACTTCGGAATGACGGACACGTAAATGACATGTTCGCTGGCCCATCCTGTCCCCCCGGGCCCTTTTAGGGCGGGAGTGAAATAAATATCCTTGGCGATTTTCGGTACGTCGTGCTGTGCGGACCGGTAAGCTGAAATCGAATTCAAGATATAGGAAGCGCGTCCGGCAATCAGAAGCTGATTGTTCGAAGCCGGGACCCACCCGAAAACCTCAGGTGTAAGGGCCTGTTCATACAGATTTTTCATATACTTGACGGCCTCGATCGTCCGTTTATTGTCCAGGACCACACGTTCCTGTTCATCCTGAATGCCAGTGCCGTAAGACCACAGCAATGCCCTGCCGGCCATGTTCGAGTCCAGTTCCTGAGAGAGACCGATACCGGCCTGAACGCCCAGTTGCTTCTTAATTTTTCCGCCATAAACCAGCAGGTCTTCCCATGTTCTGGGACCGTCCGGTTTTCCCACTTTTTCCCACAGTGATTTCCGATAGTCGCCGGGGTCGATGGTCCAGCCATGGCAGAAACCGTAATACTTTTTGGTATCCGGATTGTACGAGCTCCGGTAGGCGACCGGCACCTGTTTTCCGAACCGTTTCAGCGCCTCCTGATTGACGTCGGTCAGGTCCAATACGCTGGGTTCAAAGTCTGACGGTGGATTGAGGAACTCGATGAGATCGTGACCTTTGCCCGCCACGACCTCCGAAGCGAAGGTGCTCCTTAGGTCCGAGAGGCTGATATGATCGACGATTACATTCACGTTGTGTTTCTCTCCCCAGGCTTTGGCATAAGGATCGAACCAGGTGTCATACTTCGGTACGAAATGACTCCACTGGAGAAGCCGCAGCGTTCTCCTTTTGGACGTCGCTGCAAATGCATTGCGTAATATGCCGGGCCCGAGTGCAAGACCTGCCACGCCGATTCCTGCAGACTTGATAAATTTACGTCTTGATATGCGATGTTTCATGGCCGTTTCCTCCTGTTTAAGTGGATAAGTGTTCTTTTTTAAGTGGAATTAAGGGAACATTCCAGTGGCGTGCGGCAATCTGAAGAACAAAATAAGCGAGGGGGTCGGTATGCAGAACCAGTTCAATTTCAGATGCCGGCAACGGTATTAAGATATTAAGATTGAATCGATAAGAATTGCCTTTTTGTGGCGAATTGATAAGAATTCTCTTTACTGAGATGGAATAGGCGAACATTCCACTAGTGCATCGTGCGCGGCAATCTAATGAGGAGCAACATATAAAGCGATTCGGCAAGCAATACCAGATCTATTTCACATTCCAACGCCTAAAAATAAAATAAAGCGCCAAGTTTTATTGTCAACCGGAAATTTTCGTTAAATCAGTGCGGGAGAGAAAACGTCGTAGACCAATAATTCTTCGACGACATCCGTTATCTTGTGTTTTTTTCCTTGCGGAACCCTGACGATCAACCCCGGCTCAAGCGTAAATTCTCCAACGTCCTCGACCCACATCACGGCTTTACCTTTTAACGGATACAGGATGTCGTCCTGCTTATCATGAATGTGCT
>JAJDND010000099.1 GCA_022340885.1 Desulfobacterales bacterium
CGGGCAAAGAGATCAAAAGCTTTTCGCCCATGGGGGCAAAACGTCCCTGATAGATTTTCAGTGCACCGTCTGTTGACTGAATATAGTATTTCCCCTGGTTGATCATGCTGCTGCCGACAATCAGAGCAAAAAGGACCGCCAAAACGGCAGCCATATATTTCATGGCTCTGTCCATGGGATCGGGCGGCAGGGTGTCGCCGGAATCGGGCGGTTCGTACGATACCGAAACTTTAGATTCCGCATCGGCCTTTTCAGCGGCAGCCTTTTCAGCGGCGGCTTTTTCGGCAGCGGCTTTTTCGCCCGCGGCCCTGATTTCGGCCATATCATATTTTTTCATCAAAAGTTCTCTGATGCGTTTTTGTTCCGCTTCGGGGCCTGAAAAGAAGGGCGGCGCCGTTACATCCTTTAAACCAGCCTTGTCCGGACCGGCCTTAAAGAGCTTTTCAGGTTTCCATGCCGGAAACTTTTTCTTGAGAAGATCTTTCACGGAAACGGCTTTTTTCACTGGTGCAGGGGCAGCTTTTGCAGCAGGTTTGGGTTTCGGAATGGGTTTGGCTTTTGCAGCGGGCTTGGGCTTCGGAGTGGGTTTGGCTTTGGCAGCAGCCTTGGCCTTAGGAGTGGCTTTGGCGGCTGACTTTTTTGCGGTTTTTTTCTTTGCGGCTTTCTTTTTCCCTTTGGTTGTTGATTGAACAAGACTGTTTTTTCCCATAAAAAACCTCTTTGAATGTGGTTGTGGTGTTGCGCATAAAAAGTGTCATGTGTTATAAAGGAATGAAATTATATATATGAATTGAGAAGTTTTGTAAACATTTTTTTAATTCGAGTATGAATATGAATCGTTTAGCAGAAAAACGAGATCAGCTTCTTTCCATCCTGAAAGGATATGGATCTTTGCTGGTGGCCTTTTCAGGCGGCGTTGACAGCTCATTTTTGCTGGCAATGGCTCGCGAAGGGCTGAATACAAACGTTCTTGCCGTGACCGCGGCGTCTCCGGTTTATCCGGAACGGGAAATCCGCGAAGCCTGCGATTTTGCGGCAACACTGGGCGTTGAGCATTTGGTCCTTCAATCGAAGATCATGCTTCAGACCGACTTTACCGTTAATCCCAAAGACCGGTGCTATATATGCAAAAAAAGCCTTATAGAAGATTTATTGAAAATTGCCGGACGCAGAGGAATCCGGCATGTGGCTCATGGCGCAAATATCGATGATCTAAACGATTACCGGCCCGGATTTACCGCGGCGCAAGAAATGGGAATCAAGGCGCCGATGGTGGATGCAAAATTAAGCAAAAACGACATTCGCCGACTTTCACATCAGATGAACCTTGTCACCTGGAACAAGCCGGCCATGGCATGTCTTGCCAGCAGAATCCCATACGGCACAATCATTACCGAGAAAAATCTTAAAATGGTGGATCAGGCTGAAAAGGTTTTATCCGGACTCGGTTTTATCGGATGTCGTGTGAGAATTCACGGCAAGGCGGCCAGGATAGAAGTCGGGTCCGACGATATTGAAAGGATCATCCATCAAAAGACGCGATCCGCCATTGTAAAAGAATTGAGAGAAATCGGTTTCGCCCATGTGGCGGTGGATCTTGAAGGGTATAGGCAGGGGAGTTTGAATAGGGCGTTAGACCCTTAACATTTGAGTGTTCAGGAAGGGCAATTATACGAAATACTATGAGTAGATCTGAATACTGAACGCTGAACACTCATTTATGCTTGGAATACGCCAGCGACGCGCGGATAAACTCTCTGAACAAAGGATGGGGATCCTTGGGGCGGGATTTGAATTCCGGATGGAATTGACAACCGAGAAACCAGGGATGATCTTTGATTTCAACAATTTCCACCAGTTCACCATCCGGCGAGGTGCCGCTAATGACCATTCCCTTTTCTTCGAGCCGATCCATAAACGCGTTGTTGAACTCAAACCTGTGGCGATGACGCTCGGAAATGTCCGAAACTTCGTAAGCCTTGCGGGCCAGCGTGTCCTCTTTGATCGAGCAGGGGTAAGCGCCAAGGCGCATGGTTCCGCCCTTGTCTGACGTGATGTCCCTTCTCTGAACAGTTCCGGTTTTCTCATCATACCATTTTGTCATCAGATATATCACCGGATACGGCGTATTTTTATCGAATTCCTGGCTATGGGCATTGGAAAGGTCTGCTACGTGGCGCGCAAATTCTATGACGGCAATCTGCATGCCCAAACAAATGCCGAAATACGGCACTTTGTTTTCTCTGGCGTACCGGGCGGCGCAAATCTTACCTTCGATGCCTCGGGACCCAAAGCCGCCGGGGATCAGAATGCCGTCAACATCGTTTAAATATTCGGCACAATTGTTGTGCTCCATCTTTTCAGAGTCCACAAATTTAAGGTTCACCCGGCAATCATTGGGGATTCCTCCGTGACGGAGGGCCTCATTCAAACTTTTGTAAGATTCCGTTAAATCGACATACTTTCCAACAATGGCGATGGTCACATCCGATGAAGCTTCTTGAAGGCGCCTGACGATTTCCTCCCAATCGTCGAGATGGGGTGCTCTGGTCCAAATGTTCAGTTTTTCTACAATTTTCTGATCCAGGCCTTCTTTGTGGAATACAAGGGGAACCTCATAAATGCATTCCACATCTTTTGCCGTAATGACTTCATCGACGTTAACATTACAAAACAGGGCGATCTTTGCCTTGATTTCTTTGGGCAGATATTTATTGGTCCGGCAAAGAAGGATGTCCGGCTGAATACCGATACTGCGAAGCTCTTTTACACTGTGCTGGGTCGGTTTTGTCTTCACTTCTCCGGCGGTATTGATGTAAGGAACCAAGGTGAGATGGATATACAAGGCGTTTTCCTTACCGACATCCGCCCTGAACTGACGGATCGCTTCCAGAAACGGAAGACTTTCTATATCACCGACGGTCCCGCCGATTTCAACGATGACGATATCCACGGAATCCGCCACCAGTTTAATGCTTCTTTTAATTTCGTCGGTGATGTGGGGAATCACCTGCACCGTTCCGCCAAGGTAGTCCCCTCGTCGTTCCTTTGTGATGACCGAGTAGTATATTTTCCCAGTGGTGAAGTTGTTGTCCCGGCTCAATCCGGCGTGGGTAAAGCGTTCGTAATGACCGAGATCCAGGTCTGTTTCCGCACCATCATCGGTGACATATACTTCTCCATGCTGGAAAGGATTCATGGTTCCGGGGTCGACATTGATATATGGGTCGAGTTTCTGAATGGTTACGGTAAGCCCCCGGCTTTCAAGCAGCGCTCCGATGGCTGCGGAAGCCAGCCCTTTGCCCAGGGACGAGAGCACGCCGCCGGTGATAAATATAAATTTTGTCTTATGATCCATATCGCGCCCTTTTTCTCAATATTCCAGTAACCTAACCATGACCAATGATAAGTTTATAACATCTCTATGGGTGAAACTAAGCCGAGCCGTTTAAACTCGCTTTTTTTACTATTTATTTATATATTTTTTTAAAATCCTCAATGGTTTTTTGAACTTCGTCCATATTCTCTCCAGCCCCTTTTGGGGGTTCGGAAAGTGCCTGCTGAGGGTATTGTGTTTTAAGTTGCCGGATGTCAAAGATATCGGCCGGAAAACGAAGGTTCACTTTGATGTCCTGCACGTAAATTTCACGGACCAGACTGCCGTTGAAAAAAAACTCGATATGCATGGGATACCAGGCATGATTCGATTCCTGCCAGTTGAGATACAATACTTCCAAGCGTTGTGTGGGTCGGCGTGTCATGATCCATCGAATGGGACGGAATGTATTTTTATCCAGCCATACCTGCGGTGTATTTTCATCAGGATATTGGGCGCCGATGACATATACCATTTTGCCCTGAAATCGTCCGAGGCTCGACATCTGCACATTCACACCTAAATCCAGCAGTCGCTTCTGAAGGGATTTATTGGTTCTGAAAAGGAGAAGATCCGTATAATGATCATAGGGATTATCGGATTCGTTGGATATTTTTCCATCAACAACGGTTATGGCGCCGTCTTCGGATAAGACGTGAATCCTTTGAATCTTATCTGTATCGATATCTGAACGAAACGTTTCGGGAAAGACGAACTTTAAGGTTTCATTAAATTCAGCCAGACCGGTTTCCGAATCATTATCATAAACCAACAGTTTCTGGGTGACCAGAAGCCGATTTCCTCTCCCGAGATGCTGCGTCATTTGGTCCAGAAGATAAGGTCCGGGCAGCACGTAGGCATTAAGAGCGGTATGGCCGAAAGCCAGTATTGCAAGACAGAAAAAAACAGCCCATGATTTTTTTAACAAATAATGCATCCTAAAGTAAACGATACCACCGCCTTTTTGGGATGTTTTACACGAGACCTTTGCAAAAACCCGCTACAGTACTGCCTCTTCAAAAACGGCGCCTTCGCCGAGTTCTTCTTCAATCCGCATCAACTGGTTGTATTTGGATATCCGATCGCTTCTGGACATGGAACCGGTTTTTATCTGACCACCGCTGACGCCCACCACAAAGTCTGAAATAAAGCTATCTTCTGTTTCGCCGGATCTGTGGGATATAACAGTGGTGTATCCGGCCTGTTTTGCCAGCTCGATGGTATCGAGGGTTTCGGTGACCGTTCCGATTTGGTTCAATTTGATCAAGATGGAATTGGCAATGCCGCTTTCGATGCCTTTTTTAAATATCTTGGGATTGGTCACAAAGATATCATCGCCGACAATCTGAATGGATCCTTCCAACCGGTCGGTCATTAAGGCCCAGCCCTTCCAGTCCTGTTCAGCCAGGCCGTCTTCGATGGAAAGAATCGGATATTTATCGACAAGGTTCTGATAATAGTCAATCATCGCTTCGGAGGTCAATTTCTTGTTTTCAGACCGAAGGACATACTTTCCTTTTTGGTAAAACTCGCTGGCCGCGGGATCCAGCGCCAACCCGATATCTTTGCCCGGGGTATAACCGGCGGATTCAATGGCGTTGATGATAAATTGGACAGCTTCTTCGTGGGAAGCGAAATCCGGGGCAAAGCCGCCTTCATCTCCCACGGCGGTACTGAGATTTTTCTTTTTGAGTATCTTTTTTAAGCTGTGAAAGGTTTCCGCCGCCATCTGGACAGCCTGAGTAATGGATTTGGCACCCACGGGCACGATCATAAATTCTTGAATGTCCAAGTTGTTGGCGGCATGAGCGCCGCCGTTGATGACATTCATCATAGGGAGGGGCAGGCGTCTGGCATTGATGCCACCCAGGTATCTGTAAAGGGGCATTCCAAAGGCCTGTGCCGCGGCCCTGGCGGCCGCCATGGATACGCTGAGAATGGCGTTTGCTCCGAGATTCGATTTGTTGGCGGTGCCATCAAGTTTAATCATGATGTTATCCAGAGCAATTTGATCCGCGGCATCCACGCTTCGAACGGCAGGTGCGATCTTGTCCATCACGTTTTTGACGGCCGTGACAACGCCTTTGCCGCCGAACCGCTTAGATCGTTTGTCGCGAAGCTCCAAAGCTTCTCGTTTTCCTGTAGAAGCGCCGGAAGGGACTGCAGCGCGGCCAACAGCGCCACAGGAAACATAGACGTCGGATTCAATAGTGGGATTGCCTCTGGAATCGAGAATTTCTCTTGCTTTGATTTCAATGATTTCGGTCATGTTCCCCTCCTGTGAATGTTTTACTCCAATTGTGCCGTTACACTCAATTGGAGGTCTTTTATTATCCGTGACGGCAAATCATTTGCCATAATGGATAACACCCAATCGGTTTCTTGATCGATCAGGCTGCTATTAAGATGGTTTTGCGCTTGGGCGCCATGGCATGCAAAATACCGGTTCACGTGGACATATTGCAGCTTGACAATTTGGCAATAGATGTTACTCTTGTAAACATTTAATGTCAAGAAGCACAACGGCGATATCTTTTTCTACGTTGGATTTTTAACCTGACATAGGTGGAAAACTCGAATCGAGTGGTTATGCAACATTCAGATTCATATGAAAATGCCCATCTTGTGGTGGCGGCGATCAGGATATTTTCACACCAAAATTCAAGACATCCTTCCATTGACGAGATTTGTCGGATTCTATCCATTTCTTTGGAACAAGGTTATTTGATATGCAAAAAATTAAAGGACATGGGAATCGTCGATGTGGTTGAAGGCGCCTACGAAAATCATTTTTTTATCAAAGATCATTTAAAAATAGAAGAAATTCCAAAGGGTAAAAAGGAAGACAAGTTCGAAGACGCCCTTAAAAAATTTAAAGATTCAAGAAAAGATTTTTCTAAAGAGATTGAATCATTTCAAGCAAAGCAGGCCAAAAAGCAAAAAGCCCTTTTTGCCGAACTGGAAGAAAAATTGAAAAAAGGTTCGGATAAGCCCAAATCAACGCCTGAGTAGCCCGCCGATTAGATCTCATCCGCACATCTTTCCAATTCAACGAGCATGCATCAGTAGAGATGGCACCATATCGTGTTTTTTTAAGTCGGATGACGGGGGGTCATTTTTTTGATAGACTCTTTAAAACGATCTTGATATTGATGCACCTCGTTGCACAACCCAATAACCATCTCGTTAAATCACTTTGGTAAAGGAGTTTTATTAAATGAGAAATATTATCCTGACAGGCATAATGATGCTGTGTATATTAACTGCGGGAATCGGATGGACTGCTGAAAAAAAACAAAAGGAGAATCCCGTGTATGTCATTCAAACAACATTTGGGGATATCGAAGTGGAACTGTTTCAGGACGAAGCACCCAAAACAGTGGGCAATTTTATCGGTCTGGCCGAAGGTACCAAGGAATTTAAAGACAGCAAAACCGGGAAAACAGTAAAGCGGCCTTTTTACGACGGTCTTATTTTTCACCGGGTGATCAAAAATTTCATGATTCAAGGCGGCTGTCCGTTGGGCAATGGTCAGGGGGGCCCAGGCTATGTCTTTGACGATGAAATCGATGCCAAAGCCTTAGGGTTGGATAAGATAAAAGCGTTTGATCCCCAAAAGGGGCCCCATCGATTTCTGGCGATCCGCAACGAGCAGGAGTTTCAGCGAAACCTTCTCGCACCGCTGTTTCAAAAGATGAATATCACGTCTCAGAAGGAGCTCGATAAAAGGAAAGCGGAATTCGAAGCCAGGCTCGAAAGCCTGACCCTTATGGAAGCTTATGAAAACTTGGGCTATGTCTATTCTGACAAGGGATCAAAGCATGCGCCGGTTCGGGGGGCTTTGGCTATGGCCAATGCCGGCCCCAATACCAATGGATCGCAGTTTTTCATAAATCTGGCAGATACCGACTGGCTGGCCGGCAAACACACCGTTTTCGGAAAAGTGATCAAGGGGATGGACGTGGTGGACAAGATCGGTGCGGTCGAGGTCGATTCGCAAAACAAACCGGTCAAGGACGTGAAAATAATTTCCATTCGGCGCCAGACGTCGCGATAGTGGTATGGTATGGCTTGCCGGTGGGCGCTAAATGCGGCCGTGAACAATTTTTTTAACTTATGGTTGATGCCCGGGGACCAATCCGGACCTGGAGAATGAAAATGGGATTTTGCCTCATGGAAGGAAATGAAGCGATCGCATGGGGGGCGGTGGCTTCAGGGTGTCGTTTTTTTGCCGGGTATCCCATCACACCGGCGACAACCATTTTCAACACCATGCTCAAGCTGCTGCCGCCGGTGGGGGGCGTCTGTCTTCAGGGTGAAGACGAGATCGCTTCCATCGGTTATTGTTTGGGGGCCTCCATGGGGGGGATGAAGGTCATGACTGCCACGTCCGGGCCGGGTATCAGCCTGTACAGCGAGCATATTTCCTTTGCCATCGGCAGTGAAATCCCCATTGTCATTGTGGATGTCCAGCGGCTGGGCCCCTCTACCGGTTCGGCCACACGGGGGGCTGACGGCGATATACAATTTTTGCGTTGGGGCAACAGCGCAGGATTACCGGTCATCGTACTGGCGCCTGCGGATGCCGGCGACTGCTATTCACTGACCATCCATGCCTTTAATCTCGCCGAAGAATTCCGGTGCCCGGTATTTATCGCTTCCAACAAAGAAATTGCCGTGACCCGGGAAAATGTGGATCTGGATGCCCTTGAACGGCCCAAGATTATCGAACGCCCGATGCCGCCTGAAGGAAACCCCTTTATTCCCTTCGAAACACCTTCCGGCATCAGCGCGCCTTATTTTTTACCCATCGGCGGTGACGTGATCGTTCGCCAGACGTCCTCGACCCATGGGGCCGACGGTTACATCACCACCGATTCCGATGAAATCGCCCGGTTCCAGGAACGGCTCGGCAACAAGCTGATTTCGGCCGTGAAACGATTCAGTTTTTACGAATTCTATCCGGAAGAAGGCGCGGATACGCTGGTGTTGACCTATGGCATTACGGCTCGGGCGGCCCGTGATGTGCATCGTGAAAAAAAACTCAGCGGCAAACCGGTTTCCCTTTTGATATTAAAAACCCTATGGCCGGTTCCTGAAACGCTGATCCGTGAAAAAGCCGAACCGGTTAAACGGGTGGTGGTGGCGGAGATGAATATCGGCCAGTATGTCAGAGAAATACAGCGAGTTCTGCCGAATAAGACCGTTGATTTTTTGGGGCGAATGGACGGCCGGCTGATATCTCCGCAGCAGATCATAGAGACCATAGACCATGTATAGTTTACTCAATGCCGACAGGCCGCCGGTTTTCTGTCCCGGCTGTTCCCACGACCGCATCACTCGGGCCCTTGACCGGGCACTTTTGGATGCGGGGCTTAAAGGAGAACAGATAGTGATCGTCAGCGACATCGGGTGTTCCGGTCTATTCGATACTTTTTTCAACACTCACGCCTTTCACGGCCTGCACGGCAGGGCGTTGACGTACGCCACGGGTCTGAAAATGGCTCAACCGGAACTGAACGTCATCGTGACCATGGGAGACGGCGGCCTGGGCATCGGCGGCGCCCATGTGCTTTCCGCATGCCGGCGCAATCTCGATGTAACCCTGCTGGTTTTGAACAACTTCAATTTCGGAATGACAGGCGGACAGTTTTCGGCAACCACCCCTTGGACCTCCCGGGTGGGATCCGGTTTTCTGAACCAGCTGGAACGCCCTCTCGATGTCTGCCGGGTGGCGGCATCTGCCGGTGCCGCCTATGTTCGGCGATGCTCGAGTTATGCGAAAAATCTTTCGAAAGAAATTGAAAACGCCATTCGGTTCCAAGGGTTTTCAATTCTCGATATCTGGGGGATATGTCCGGGACGTTACACAAAACGAAACAGGCTGACACCTCAGATCATCGAAGAATCCCTTGCCCAAATGCCGGCGGTCGATGCCCCGATTCCTGAAAATCAGAGGGAAGAATACGGCCGCCATTACAGGAAGCTGGCGGCCGAACTGCGGCCGGTTCCGCTTCCCAAGAAAATTGAAGCGCAATTCGAACCTCCCGAACGTCAAAGAAGGGGCGTGATGATTCTGGGCAGCGCCGGTCAGCGGATCATCACCGCCGGAGAGATTTTGTGCCTGACCGGCCTTTTCGCCGGGCTTCAAACCACCCAGAAGAACGAATACAACATCACCGTGCTCAGAGGACCATCCATCACGGAAGTTATACTGTCTCCGGACAAGATCGGTTATACGGGCATCCACCGACCGGATGTGATATTGGCTTTGAGTCAGGAAGGGGTGGCGCGCCGGACTGCTGTTTTCGAGACCCTGGACAACACGGCCCTGGTTATTCAGGCGCCCGAAGTCACGGTTCCCTCCTGTAAGGCAAAGATCCATACGGCCGACTTTAAGTCGCAAAAAATAAAATCTGCGGACTGGGCCCTTGCCGCCCTGGCTGTTCTGGCCAAAATGAACCGGGTCATCCACACCCGGATGCTGACGGCCGCTCTCAATTTCAAGTTTAAAAATAAAATCCTGGAATCTTCTCTCGAACTTGTAGAGCGGGTCAATCGGGCTGAACAAGCGCCGAAATAGCAGCAGCGTTTTGAAATGTTTTCTAATGCAATATCTGGCTGAGGAAGAGTTTGGTCCGGTCGTGCCGGGGATTTTCAAAAAATTCTTCGGGGGTGTTTCCTTCGACGATCTGGCCGGAATCCATAAACAGGACCCGGTGGGCCACGCTCTTGGCAAACCCCATCTCATGGGTGACCACGATCATGGTCATCCCTTCCTGGGCCAGCTCGATCATCACGTCCAGAACTTCCTTGATCATTTCCGGGTCCAGGGCGGAAGTGGGCTCATCAAAAAGCATGACTTTCGGATTCATGCACAGGCTCCTGGCAATGGCAACCCGCTGCTGCTGACCGCCGGACAGTTGGCCGGGGTATTTTTTGGCCTGTTCGGCAATATGCACCTTTTCCAGGTAATACATGGCGGTTTCTTCGGCTTCTTTCTTCGGCGTTTTTCTGACCCATATAGGCCCTAAGGTCAGGTTTTCGATGATACTCAAGTGGGGAAAGAGGTTGAAATGCTGGAATACCATGCCGACTTCCGTGCGTATTTTTTCGATATTTTTGATATTGCTGGTCAGTTCAATGCCGTCCACCACAATGCGCCCCCGCTGGTGTTCTTCCAGACGGTTGATACAGCGGATAAGCGTCGATTTTCCGGATCCCGAAGGGCCGCAGATGACGATCCGTTCCTGTTTGTGTACCGAAAGATCGATCCCCTGAAGTACATGGAAGTCACCGAACCATTTATGCATATCGATGATTTCTATGATGAGCTCCTGTGACAGACCTTGTCCGGCGGGGGCTGTGGGTTCTTTGTCCATAAAAACGATTAATCTCCCCTTGACAGTTCTTTTTCCAACTTTCTACTGTAATTCGACATGGAAAAACAACCCAAAAAGTAAATAATGGCCACAAAAATGTAAGCTTCCCTGCTGTATCCCAACCATCGGGGGTCGGAAAGGACCGTTTGGGTGGTTTTGAGTAAATCATACAGCGCAATGATCACCACAAGAGAAGTATCCTTGAAGGCGGATATGAGAATGCTGACGGTCGGCGGAATAACGATTTTCAGTGCCTGGGGCAAAATAATCAGGCGCATGGTCTGATAGTAGTTCAGACCCATGGATTCGGCCGCCTCATACTGCCCTTTGGCCATCGCCTGCAACCCGCCGCGTACCACTTCCGCGATATAGGCGGCGGTGAACAGGATAATGGCAGCCTGGGCCCTGATAATCTTGTTGATGGTAACGCCTTCGGGCAGAAACAACGGGAAGATAATGGATGCCATAAACAATAGACTGATGAGCGGAACCCCTCTGATCATTTCAATATAGACGATGCAGAGCGTTTTAACAGCCGGCATTTTGGACTGCCGCCCCAGCGCCAGAACCACCCCCAAAGGATATGCCGCAGTGAGTCCGAAAACAGATAGCAGCAGTGTCAGCACCAGTCCCCCCCACTGGGTGCTTTCCACTGATTTAAGTCCGAAAAGTCCGCCCTTTAGGAGCAACCCCATGATGAAAAGACCTGCGATCCAGGAATACGCCAGGGACTTTTTCCAGTGTTTGCGATTCTGGCTGAAAAAAAGCAGGACAAAAAGCATGATCATGGCCAAAAGGGGCCGCCATTGAAGATTGTAAGGAAAGAACCCGAAGATGATAAACCGGTAATTATGTGGAATAATCGACCAGCAGGCGCCCGTTGCGTGGCGACATGCCTGTGCCGGGGTATTCCACACGCTGTCGATGAAGGCCCAACGAACAAAAGGCGGAACGGTTTTCAGCAAGAGAAAGACCGTGACCACCGTCAATAAGGAATTTAACCAGTTGTTGAACAGATTTTTCCTTATCCAGCCGACAACACCGACATGAACGACAGGCGGTTTAATCTCTTCTTTTCGGGATGGTTGTATAGCATTCGCCATGATATCCGCTACCGTTCCACCAAAGCTGCTTTTTTATTATACCAGTTCATAATCGCCGACGTGAGTAAACTGAAAATAAGGTACAATGCCATGATCAGCGCCACTCCCTCGATGGCCTGACCGGTCTGATTGATGGTTGTGTTGGCCACGGATACGAAATCCGGATACCCGATGGCCACCGCCAACGTGCTGTTTTTGGTCAGGTTCAACATCTGGCTGGTGAGGGGCGGAATGATCACGCGAAGGGCCTGGGGCAGGATCACCAGGTTGAGCACCATGCCGGGTCTGAGCCCCAGGGAATTGGCGGCTTCTGTCTGTCCCTTGCTCACGGACTGAATTCCCGCCCGGACGACTTCAGCGACAAAGGCGGCTGTATAAAGGACAAGCCCGAGCAGCAGGGCAATAAACTCCGGAGAAAAGCTTTTGCCTCCGGTAAAATTAAAACCGACCAGTTTCGGCGTGCTCATGGCAGTCGGGGCCCCGGCCAGCAACCATGTTATAAAGGGAAGCCCTATCAAAATGGCCAGGGAAACCCGAAACACCGGGAAAAGCCGTCCAGTTTTGTCCCGCTGTTTTTTGGCCCACCGGCGGATTAGATAGACAATAACACAGCCTGCCAGAAAGGCGATCGCCATATAACCATGTGCCGGGTCGGCCTTGGGAACGGCAAAGGCAACCCCGCGATTGCAAATAAAGACCCCCGGCAGGGGATGAAGGGCCTGCCGGGGAGAAGGAAGGGTTTCATAAAATATGGCATACCAGAAGAACAGCTGCAACAGCACCGGTATGTCCTGGAACACTTCAATGAAAATGGCCGCCAGTTTGGATACCAGCCAGTTGGTGGAAAGCCGGGCCACGCCGATAAACGTTCCCAATATGACCGTGATGACAATGCCGATGGACGAGACATATAAGGTGTTCAGCGCTCCGACGATAAGCGCGAGGCCGTAAGAACTGGCCGCAGAATAAGAGATCAGGGATTCACCGATTTCAAAAGAGGATTCCTTGTCGAGAAAACGGAGTCCCGTGGCAATGTTTTGTCTTTTAAGGTTATGAATCGTGTTGGAGATGAGATAATAGGCCAGCAACCCCACCACGCAAAGCGTTATGAATTGAAAAAAAATGGCCCTTTTTTTAGGGTCGAGCCAGAATGGAACTGTTTCAGGTGCGGTATTCTTCACAATTATTTACATATCGAGAATCAATGTATTTGCAAAACAAAAAAACAAAGGTTCAAAAAAGATGGATAAAAAAGGTGCCCTGAAAAGGGCACCTTTTAATCATCTTAATCATCGATTATCTGAAAGGAGCGGCGTACATCAAACCGCCGTTGGTCCACAGGGCATTCAGGCCGCGCTCGAGGCCGAGGGGGGTGTTGACGCCCACATTGCGCTCGTAGATTTCACCGTAATTTCCCACCTGTTTGATGACGTTATATACCCACTTATTATCCAGTCCCAGGTCTTTCCCCAGTCCCGGGCTGACGCCCAAAAAGCGCTGGATTTCGGGATCTTTGCTCTTGAGCATCTCATCGACATTTTTGGATGTAACGCCGAATTCTTCTGCCTGGATTAGGGCCATCATCGTCCAGTTGACGACATCGAACCACTGGTCGTCGCCCTGGCGCACCACTGGCGCAAGGGGTTCTTTGGAAATAATTTCAGGGAGCAATACATAGTCTTTGGGATTGGGGGCCACAGACCGGTGAGCTGCCAATTGGGAGGAATCGGAGGTCAGAACGTCACAGCGACCGGCGAAAAATGCTTTGGAAAGTTCTGTGGTCGACTCGATGACCACCGGCTTCCACTTCATGGCATTTTTTCGAAAAAAGTCCGCGGCGTTCATTTCCGTGGTGGTTCCCGGCAGGACACACACGGTGGCGCCGGTCAGTTCCTTGGCACTTTTTACGCCCAATTTCTTCGGCACCAAAAACCCCTGACCATCGTAAAAGTTGACGTGAGCGAAAAGCAGACCGTTTGCGGCTTCCCGGGTCAGCGTCTGGGTGGTATTTCGGCAGAGAACGTCAATTTCTTTGGACTGAAGCGCAGGCAGCCGCTGGACGGCGGTCAGCGGAACATACTTTACCTTGTTTGCATCGCCGAAAACCGCAGCAGCGATGGCCCTGGCCGTATCCACATCCAGGCCTTTCCATACGCCTTTCTCATCCGGCATGCTGAAGCCGAAAACGCCGCCGTTGACGCCGGCCTTGAGGACTCCGGCTTTTTGGACATCCTGGAGTGTTCCCGCGACAGCCATCGGCGCGGTCACCATCAGAAGCGCCAGTATGACTGCCACGCCTATCTTGATAGATTTCATTCTTCGTACCTCCTTTCCGGTTTTAGGTTCATTCCAATCATTTACTGACATCGCTTTCCTCGTCATTGCCATTACCGTTTAATATTAATTTCATACCATAGATGTATTGTTTTGCAAGAAAAATCAATTTTCCGTAATGGCTCATGGCACCTTTAAAGGGGCATTCATATTCATCGGAACTCGTCCGGCTTTATCTGAAAACGAAAATTTTGCCGATGCCGATTGAAAAAATCTTCTACAAATTTTTAGGAAAAAATCCTACGGAGCAGGATGTTTTCCTATCAAAATAAGATCAGATACCTATGGATTATTTTGGATTTAGTGACAAAAATATAAATGTACGAAAAATCAAATTTATTTCTTCTTTTAACCTCTGGGATTACGTGGACAAAATCGGCGTCTAAAATGCGCTTTCGATGGAGTGCGGAGCAGTTTCCCTTCACCCGATCTAAATTCAAACCATCACATGAGCCGTTATAGCAAAAAACATAGCCGTAAATATCAACTTTGGAACTTTAGCAGGGCATATCGAAGCTGGTTTGTTCCTTACGTCAATTCAAAAATTCACCCCAAACAGTTCAGGCCGTACCTTTCATTCCTTTACACAGATCTCAATTGCAACCTCAATTGTCACTACTGCTACAGCCGGGGGAAAGATATACAGGGAATGACCTTGGGCACGGCAAAAGATGCCGTAAACTGGCTTAAATCCACGGGATGTCGGGTCCTGGCGTATATGGGGGGAGAGCCCCTGCTTCGCAAAAATTTTATTATTGAATTGACCCGGTATGCCGTTGATAATGGGTTTTTCGTATATCTTCCCACCAATGGCATTCTTATGGACGAGGCATTTATCGACGCAATCGGCAAGGCGGGCGTGTCCGTCATCAATCTTGCAGTGGACTGCATCGACCGGCATCAAGGAATACCTAAATATTTGAATCGAATAAAGCCGCAGTTCGAATATTTGATTCAGCAGCAAAAGAAATATAATTTTATCACATTTTTTAATATCAACATTACCCAACACAACGTTAAGGATGTCAAGGCACTCACTGAAATCGCACATGCATACGGCATTGCAACGGATTATCATATCAATGAACCCCCCCCAATCGAATATCGCGATTACAAGCATCTATATGAAGGCGCCTGGATCACGCCGGCGGAATTCCGAGCCATTGACGCGCTCGTCGACTGGCTCATTGAAAAAAATCTTGAAGGATATGTTATGGTAAATTCCGTGGAACATCTTAGAGAGATGAAACCGTTCATTCGCGGTGTATTGGACCCATGGCCGTGTCAAGCCGGGAAGATGTCCATGGTGATCCGGCTGGACGGCAGTTTTGCTCCGTGTTTCGAGCTGTACGGTTCGGATGAAGACTGGGGAAGCATTTACGAGGGCCCAAAGTTTGATCCGGACAGGCTTTCAAAAATAAAACAGCGCTGTACCCCTACCTGTCTTTCCACCTGCAATTTCCAGGTCTGCCACTATACAAGTTCCTTTTTATTTACTTTCCAGTGGCTGGCCAAACACGCCTATTCCAGCGTTTTAGGTACTTCTTGATCCGACAGGGTTGAAAAAATCCTCTAATGACGATATGATCAATTGGATTTGTACCTGATTATTTCTAAAAGTCTTAACCAAAACCTTAAAACAAATCCCAACTGAAAAAAATAAAGTCTGATCTTTTTGGTCACCATTTTTAAAAGAGGTTGATGAATGGCAATACGTCAAAATGAAAGGTTTATGGGTGCCAGCAGGTATGTTCTGGATGATGAATTGGCCGGCATCGTCAATGTCTCCATGGCCCTCGAAATGCCGCTGTTGCTCAAAGGTGAGCCCGGCACCGGCAAAACCATGCTGGCTCATGCCGTTGCGGAAAGTCTTGATATGCCCCTTATTGTACTCAATGTGAAATCGAGCATGAAACTGGTGGACGCCCTTTACCAGTACGACACGCTGACACGGTTGAATGACAGTCGCTTCGGCGATTCAAAACGGGACGTCAGCAACATCGAAGATTATATAAAGATGGGCAAAATCGGACAGGCCTTTACGTCAAAAACAAGGACCGTGTTGTTGATCGATGAGATCGACAAGGCCGATACCGATTTTCAGGATGATATGCTCGATGTTCTGGATCAGATGGAGTTTGATATCATTGAAATTGACAGGACCGTCAGGGCTGTATTTCGTCCGGTGATCGTCATTACATCCAATGCCAAAAAGGATCTTTCGGACCCTTTTCTGGGAAGGTGCAATTTTCATCATATCGCTTTTCCGGATCCGGAAATGATGCGGAAGATCGTTCAGGTTCACTTTCCGGATATGGACGCGCACCTTATGAAGAACGCGGTGGCCGCATTTTACAAGCTGCGTGAAATTGACGGCATTGAAAAGAAACCGGCCACCCGGGAACTGATTAACTGGATCCGGGCACTTAAGACCGACCCTGATTTTAATCCCGATCTACTGTTCAAAGAAGATGTACCGTTTCTGGGGGTATTGTTCAAAAAAAGTCAAGATTATAAAATAGCTCTGGATGATATAAACCGCCGCAGCCGATTTTAACACCGACCATGTTTATCGATTTTTTCTACCAGTTAAAAAACGCCGGAGTTCCGGTCAGTCCCACCTCTTTTTTGACGCTTCAAAAAGCCCTGGATATGGGACTCATTAACTCTATGGAGACGTTTTATACCGCTGCCCGGGCCATTTTGATCAAAAGTGAGCGATACTTCGACCGTTACGATCAAGTCTTCGCCCATCGTTTCCAGGATGCTGAGATGCCTGACCATGAAGGCCTGGTGCTTGATGAGATTACCAGGGCCCTGCTGGAGGGATGGCTGGAAGATCCGGTATCTCTTGCCGCCGCCCTTGAGATGGATGTGTCTGATATCATGGATCTGACGCCGGAAGCGTTGATCGAATATTTCAAAAAACGGCTTGAGGATCAAAAAGGAAGGCATGAGGGCGGGAGAACCTGGATCGGAACCGGCGGCACGTCGCCGGTGGGTCATTCGGGATACCACCCTGAGGGCATGCGTGTGGGGGGTGCCTCTCGCAACAAATCCGCCGTTAAAGTCGCCATGGAGAGAAGATATAAAGACTATTCCCGAAGGGGCATTTTGACACAGGATATGATGGGCGAAGCCCTGAAACGACTCCGGAACATGGTTCCTGTCGGCCCCAGAGATAAGATCGACATCGATGAAACCATTTATCAGACCACAAAAAACGGTGGTGAAATCGATATCGTTTTTTCAAGAAGTCTGAAGGACCGCATTAAAGTCATACTGGCAGTCGATAACGGTGGATGGTCCATGGATCCCTACATTCCGGTTGTTCAGACACTTTTTGAATATGCCCGGGATCAATTCAAGGATCTTAAAACGTACTTTTTTCACAATACGGTCTATGATTTTCTCTGGGAAGATCCGGCTAGAATCAGCCGGCCCTTTAAGGTTGAAGATTTTATCTCCTTTGACTCCCAGACGCGTCTCATCATGGTCGGGGACGGGAGCATGGCCCCGTACGAGCTCATGGCGGCGGACGGTTCCATTCATGTGGAGGAAAGAAGCGGAAAGCCGAGCATCGAACAGCTCAAGTTCTTGGCCAAAACCTTTCCCCACAGTGTATGGCTGAACCCGGTGTCCGCAGAACTTTGGGGCCGGACGACGACGACTCTCGCCATCCAGCAGATTTTTCCCATGTTTGAACTCACGCTGGACGGACTCGAAGGCGCGGTCAATTATTTGATGGCAAAATAACGAACGAGCGTAGGAGGGTCCATTGAGAAATGGTATGCCTCATGGAACGGTCCGAAACTAAAAACACCCCGATGCCTCAAATCAACGCGTTGAAATGGAGTAAAATATGTCGACAGTAGCGGCAATCGTAAAAATCATCGCGCCACTGGTGGCGGCCATACTGGTGGGTAACTGGTTTCTGTCGGAAGTCAAAAAAGTGCGCGCTAAAGGCGGACCGTGGTATCAGCCCTATTTGTCGATTCCCGGCGTCATAATTATACTGGCGATTTTATTGTTTCCTGTTCTCCTGTGGATCAATAGAGGCTGAAGGAACCACTTCTAGATAAAATCCGGAACAAATCCGAATGTTAAACCTTCAACTTTTCGGATTTCAAAGCATAGGCAACAACGATACCCACCAAAAACCCGATGGCCAGATTTGAGGCCAGGGTAATTCCCAATATCAGCAGCGAAACAAACAGATCCTTTCTGGCGGTTATGTCGATGACGGTCAATGCCAGCTGGGTCCCGGCGAAGATCAACAACACCCCTAAAATGGCCATGGGCAAAAGGTAAACCACCGAAAGGGCATGAACGCCTAAAAAAAGGGCAAAAGCCAGGAACAACATCCCGATCATTAAATTTGAACCTGCGGTACGAGCGCCGAACCGGTAATGGGCCGCCAAACCTCCGGCCCCGTGGCAAAGCGGCATCCCGCCCACCGCGAAACTTAAAAAATTGGCCAAAGCCATGCTCAGGGTCAAGGAACGGTAAGTGACTTTTTTGGAATCTTCTCCAAAATATTCTTGGGACAGATCTGCATCGGCGATAACGGCGTTTCCGATGGTCATGGGAAGTTGAGGAAGCACCAGCGCAAAAAGCGCGAAAGTAAAATCGGTGCCGGCCGGTATTCCGAAGGGAAGCCATTTGGGTGAATACATGCCGATTTTGAGCTGATCGAGCCCTTCGTGAGTCCCTAAAACCAATCCCACTAAAAGACCTGCGGTTACCACGACAAGCCCGGCCGGGAACGTTTTGTTTTCAAGGAGCAGCAGCGTTAAAATGCCGCCGGCAACGCCGATAATAATGCCGATGGGTATCGGTCCGACAGACTGAAACGATAAATAAGGTTCCGCCACTTGCCGCATGGCCTGAAATGTTGAGGAACCGATCATAAATTTGACACCTTGAGCCATCAAAAGCGTCCCGGTTGAAAGCTGAACGCCTCTAACCACCGGTTTCGGCGTATACTTGCCGATAACGGTGATGGCATTGGTCCCCCCGATGATTAAAAGAAATACCCCCATCAAGGCCACCGAAGCCAGAACCTGGGACGGTGTCATTGATGTTGCGATGGCATACGCGCCAATGACTTTCATGGGCTGGACCGGAACGGTTATACCGTAATAAAGGCCGGATAAGATATAAAACACGCCGATGGAAAAAAACATGCCCATGGGGTTCAAACCGTTGATGAGGATCATTCCGATGGCAATGGGGAGCAATGTTCCAAGATCCCCCAGGGATCCGGCCATTTCCATTCGGTTGAATCGAAAACGCGGACTCATCATCGGGCCTCCTTCAGTCGGATAACGCGTTCTTTCAGAATAAAGCTGATAAATCTTACCCTTGAAAAAAAGCGAAGTCAGCGATAGACCAGTTTGCTGATGGCGGAAAGATGAAACTTATCCTCCAGTGCACGCACATCCTTCAGCCGCTGTGGGTCAAGAAAGACCTGATATATTTTTTCGGTGTTATCGATGGGTTTTCCCAACACTTCTCTCTCAAGCATCGAGACGGCTTCAATGGATTTATCACACACCGGATATCCTTTGTCATCCAGGTTGATGTCCGGCGTAAAAGAGACCTTTGAAATATTGTTGATGTCTACGAGCTTAATGTCCCCTGCCGGCGTGATCAACAGATTTTCTACACCCGCAAAGTCCGGAACATAATGCGCTTCCAAAATCATTTTTTTGACACAATCGATGAAAACTTCAACTTTTTTATAAAATTTTTGAATTCGCTGCTCAGGCCCGGTCCGATGTTTATCGGATTTTTTCACATCCGCTTGCGCGAATATATCCGCCAATTGCGCTTCGGGAATCGGGTCCCACGGGTTCAGCACCTCGCCTTCGATATATTCCTGAAGACCGCATAGGACGATATCCTTGGTATCATTTAAGATATAATCCGCGATAAATTCGTCCGACTTTGCATAGGAATCTTTCGGAAGATATTTTTCGATAATTTTTAATGTCGTTATCTCTTCGAAAACTTCTTCCATGCAAGAAAATTTTGTTCTAAAAACTCTAAGAATCTTTAAGGGCACCGCCCACGGGAATATGCGTATGCCGTCGATCATTTCCCCATTTTTTTGTTTTAAAACATCCGCCGGGTCCAGCACTTCCATAATATGAGATCTCAGTCCCTGTTTATGATATTTTCGAAACACATAAGCAGCGGGTTCCCGGATAAAGTTTAATGACAGGATGTCTTCATGGGTAATATAGGTTTTGTCTCTAATATCTTCGGTCATCCGGCGATGATGGGTATGATTCGGTATTCGATACGAAATCGGTATCTGATTACGAAATGTATTCTGCCTGCCGAGAATGCAGGCGGAAAACATCATATTTCCATCGATTATGGCGGCTAAACATCAAATTCAAGCGGCGTAACGGTTCTGACCAACTCCAGCCTGTGCATCTCTTCGATGACTTCCGGCGGAATCGATACGTTGGTTTTAAGAAAAATAATATTCATTTGACCGGTTTCTTCCTGTCCCACCTGCATCTGATCGATGTTGATGTTATGTTTGCCGAGAAGCGTCGCGAAACTTCCGATGGCACCCGGTTTGTCAAGGTTGTATATCAGCGAAATATGTCCGTTTGGAATCAATTCCAGACGGAAATTATTGATTTTTACTATTCTCAGTTCGTTTTTACCGAAGATGGTTCCGGTGACCGTGTTGGTCGTTTCTGTGGTCTCGACTTTGACGGTGATTCGATTGATGTATTCGCCGGAATCATCGCTGGTTGCCTCGGTCACTTTTATGCCCCTTTCCTTTGCCAGGATCTGTGCATTGACAAAATTGACATCATCTTTGACCACATGGGTCAGCAGTCCTCTTAATACCGCTATGGAGACCGGCGACAAGTCAAGTCCCTTGAAATCTCCCGCATATTCGATGGTCACTTCTTTTACGGCGCCTTTGTTTAATTGCGCCTGAAGGCTCCCCATTTGATCGGCAAGGGTTAATAACGGCCTGAGTTTAATCAAAATATCACCGGTGACCGATGGGGCGTTGACCGCATTCATAATCGTGCCGTTTTTTAAATAATCGATAATCTGTCCGGCGACATCAACGGCCACCTTGGTTTGTGCCTCCTGGGTTGAGGCGCCCAGATGGGGGGTGCAAATAAGGTGGTCGAATTCGAAAAGCTGACAAACGCCCGGGGGTTCGGTTTCAAAAACATCCAGGGCCGCCCCGGCAACCTTGCCGGACTGCATGGCTTCATAAAGGTCGGCTTCATCCACGATGCCGCCTCGGGCACAGTTGACAATCATTACACCGTCTTTCATCTGCTCGAAAGCGTCTTTATTGATCAGGCCCAAGGTGCTTTTGAGTTTCGGGACATGTACGGTGATATAATCGGAACGCCGGTAGAGTTGGTCAAGGGGTACACTTTCGTATCCGGCTTTTTCAATCTGGTCCGGCGTGACAAAGGGATCGTGAACAATCACCTGCATTTTCAATCCCCTGGCACGGTCAGCCACGATGGAGCCGATTTTCCCGAAACCGATGACACCGAGGACCTTATTATATATTTCTCTGCCCTGAAGCCTTTTCTTATCCCATCTTCCGGCCTTTAACGACGCGGTGCCTTCGGGGATATTCCGGGAAAGGGAGAGTATCATGGCAATGGCGTGTTCGGCGGTAGTGATGACATTTCCGCCCGGCGTGTTCATCACGATGACACCCCGCTTTGTGGCCGCCGGGATGTCGACGTTATCGAGACCGATTCCGGCGCGACCCACCACTTTCAATTTTGAGGCGGCACTCAAAAGATCCTCGGTCACCTTTGTTGCACTTCGGATGACCAAGGCATCATAATCTTTGATAATGCTTTTAAGCTCGTCGGGCGAGAGTCCGGTCTTGACGTCCACATCGAGCCCATCTTCATCCTGGAACATTTTGATGCCGGCTTCTCCAAGGTTGTCGCTGACTAACACTTTCATAATTTTCCTCCTGAATACAAAAGTAAACCCGATAAATGATATGGAATTAGAAGCTGCTTTAAAAAAGATCAAGGCATTATAAATGTTTTATTGTGAGATTCAATATATTTTTTTAAGCTTTCCTGTATTTTCGGGTATTTTACGGTTCGGTTCGTTCGCTTTCCAGGGCTGTTTTCAGCCCGGTGGTCCAGATACCTTCCAATATTCCATAAAGCTGCGATAAAAGCATGCCCGAAAGCATAAGGGCGCAACCGGCCAGACCCCGGAGACGGATGGTTTCATTGAGGACCAACCAGCCGCCCAAGGCGGCGAAAACCGATTCCAAACTAAAAATGATGGCGGCATGGGCCGGATGAGCGTTTCGCTGGGCAACCAACTGAAGGGTGAACGCCACTCCTACGGATAGAACGCCTCCGTACAAAATGGGTATGGCGGCCTGAATCAGGCTCTGTAATACGATTTTTTCCGCTATAAACGCCGTAACGAGGCTTAAAAAAGAACATACCGAAAACTCGAC
>JAJDND010000172.1 GCA_022340885.1 Desulfobacterales bacterium
CTAATTACTGCTTGTGGAACAGCCACCACAAAAAGTATTGCTGATATCAAACCTGATGAAAGTATTTTGAGAGTCGGCGTTTCAACAAACGCACCCCCCCTGATTTATAAACAAGGACAAAAAGTTGTTGGCCTCGAAGCAGAGCTTGCCAATAAATTTGCACAACACCTTGGAAAATCAGTCCGTTTTATTGAGGTTAAATGGGAAGATCAGATACCCGCATTGTTGAACAATCAGACTGATATCATTATGTCCGGCATGTCAATTACCAAAATGAGGATGATCAGAATATCCTTCAGTGAGCCGTATTACAAGACAGGGCAAATGGTTTTGCTTCATAAAAGAGACCGAGGCCGCATTCCCATAAATTATTATGTCATTAAAGGGATGTCGATCAAGTTGAAAATCGGCGTTGTAAAAGGCACGACAGGAGAAACATATGTTCTCGATAACTTTGGGACCGCTAAAAAGATAATCGCTTTTAATACTTCTAAAGAGGCCGTTGAAGCTTTACTTAATAATGATATCGACATATTAATCCATGATGGGCCGATTGTTCTCATGCTGGCATCAGAATATGACTCAAAAGGTCTGACAACATCTACGTCTCATTTGACTGAAGAATACTTGGCTTGGGGAATTAGAAAGAATGATACCCAGCTGTTAGAATCGGCAAATCGTTTTATCGAAACATACAAACGCGAGGGTAAGCTGGACAGTATTATAAATCGCTGGATCCCTTTTAAGAAATAAACAAGAAGATCCATCATGGTAAAAGACGCAAAAAATAATGGGGAATTTCCGGAACTGCCTCGAGATCCTATTGATGCCCTTGTCAATCCCTTAAGGCGTTTTCTTCACATAGAATCGGCTAGCGGCGTATTGCTCATTTTAACCACAATTTCTGCTCTCGTTTTAGCCAACTCTCCTATTTCAGCCAAATTTTTGGCCTTCTGGAAAACGCTGTTTGAATTCAGAATCGGTCCTCTGGGCATGAAACACTCCCTTCAACACTGGATCAACGACGGGCTGATGACCATATTCTTCTTTGTTATCGGTTTAGAGGTAAAACGGGAACTGATATTGGGTGAACTCAGAGAGTTAAGACAGGCAGCATTGCCTATTGCTGCGGCTATCGGTGGTATGGTCATTCCGGCTACCGTTTATATTATTCTCCAGCATGGGGAACCGGGCGAACGCGGTTGGGGGATTCCGATGGCAACGGATATTGCCTTTGTGGTCGGTTGCCTTACAGTTCTGGGTCCCCGAATTCCCAAAAGCCTTCGCGTGCTGCTGCTATCACTGGCAATCGCCGATGACATTGGGGCCATTATCGTTATCGCCATTGGTTATACGGATCATCTCGACTTAACCGCGCTGGCTTTCGGTATATTGGGTATCGGTGTCATCTTTGGGTTTATGAAGGTCGGCATTCGCAATCTCACGATCTATATCATTCTCATGATTCTCGTATGGGTAGCGTTTCATGAATCCGGTATTCATGCCACCATTGCAGGGGTAATATTTGGTATGATAACACCAACAAAACCCTGGATCAGTGAAAGCCGGCTGCTGACAATGTGTCAAACATCTGCACAGTTTCTACAAGGCGGGGGGTGGAAGAGTTCCGGTGAACGCTATACATTTTTGCGCCGGATGGAGGAAGCATCACGAAAAACCATTTCACCCCTTGAACGATTTGAACAGGAGCTGCACCCATGGGTCGGTTTTGTTATTATGCCGATCTTTTCGCTTGCCAATGCGGGGGTGCCAATTTCATTTTCAGACTTTACCTCCCCGGTGGCAATCGCCGTCATGTTCGGACTCTTTGTTGGGAAGCCGGCCGGGATCTTTCTTTTCAGTTGGCTGACGGTTCGTTTTGGTATAGCAAAGCTCCCCGAGGGAATTGGATGGGGCGTTATGACAGGGGCAGGTTTTTTGGCCGGAATAGGCTTCACCATGGCCATATTTATTGCAAGCCTTGCGTTGGACGGTGGTCTGTTAAATGCAGCTAAAGTCGGTATTATTGTTGGATCGATATTAAGTGCAATAGTTGGAATATCAATTCTGGTTTTACTTCTGCCGAAACATGTAAATTAATGCCATCCGGTTCCGGTGGTAATCTAAATCCATATCGTAAACTTGAACCTAAGCTGAGCGATCGTCGAGGTTGCCGCACATACAAGGAAGATGCCTTTCCGCTATAGTTAACTATGCGGGACGGCATCTGACGCAATAGGTGCGGTAAGATCGGCAATCCCGTAGGTTTCAAAACCTCCCCTCGGGCTCAATCTTCCATCTTCGCGAAAGCTACGACGGGACAAAAGCTGTGTTGGACTGAGACAGCCAATCCTCGAAATATTCTCGATATTCCTGCGGTTGACCGACTCAGTCCGCCTTGACCTTAAACCCGATTGAAGGTTTTAAAACCAGTTCTGTGTCTTTTATCACGCATCATCTTCAGTCGATACCATATCGGCACCACGCAAAAGGCCGGTTTCACCTGCAATCCAGACGATCAGGCGTCCAAAGGGGCTCAGATCTTTTCGCAATTCCATTACCTGACGTGCAAGGGCTGGTTCGTCCGTAATGATCCCATCGACTCCACGGCTCATCATAACAGACATCTGCACCGGATCATCGATGGTCCACACGTAGACTTTCATCCCCCGCTTGTGGGCACGGTTGATCATGGCGAGGGATGCGGCTGTGGAATTGAGTGCCAGAAAGTCGAGATCCAGTCGAGTTAGATCACCTATGCTGGTTGTGTTAAGCAGCCCCCGTATCCAGGTTGGCCGCAAAGCGGCAACCTTGCGCAATCCATCCATTTTGAGAGACATAACCATGATGTCCGATTCCATACCGGTCTGCTCAACGATATCAACGACTCGCGATTCGAGGTTACGATCGTAACCGTAGTATTTAAGTTCTATTATGACTCCCAGCTTTCCTTTGGCCCATTCCAATACCTGCCTTAGCGTCGGTACCCGCTGGTTTGAGTATTCAGGCGCATACCAGCTCCCGATGTCAAGATGGCGAAGCTTTTCATTTGTGGCGTTCCAAACTTTGAGATCGCTTCTTGCCACCTTCATAAAATCGCTGTCGTGGGCGACCACGACGGTATCGTCAGCATTCTCCTGAACATCGAGTTCAACCCAATCCGCCCTATCGGAAATTGCTCGCTGGAACGACGCCATCGTATTTTCCGGTGCCGAGCCTGAAGCGCCGCGGTGTGCAATAATCTCAACGGTAGCTTCCGCTTCAATGCTTCGACTGACAACATAACCGCCCAGGATGATCAGGGCCAACACCGCAGCACTAATTCCGAAAATTGCCTTGCCCGGAATATTCAGGGAAGCCTTTTCACCAAGTGAACCACTTGCGGCGATTTGAGGATCGAGCCGTCCGGAGCCTTCGAGAGATCGATAGAGGCGGACAATTAACAGGGGAAACAACACTGTATTGAGTATCGCAATCGCAAGATTTCCCAACCCGGCCAGTATTAATGTGACCCCCAAGCCAGTCGCAACAATCGTTAAATTCCCATGCAGATTTGGGATTAAAACATTGCCTGTTAGGCTCACAAGAAACGTGACGAGTCCCGAAAGAAGGGCAACCCCGACGACCCACGAGGCGATCAGGAATGCGATTTTCCAACCGAATTCTACCATCTTCCGAGTACTATTACTCAACGCCTGCTTAGCGCTATTACCCTCGAACAGTAACATTGGCATGGCTATAATCCAGTTCGCACATTTTTTCAAAACAATGACCGCTAAGATTATCACCAACAACCCGGCAATCGAAATCGCCCATAAGAACTCGGGTGGTTTGTTGACCAAGTAGAAATTGATGTCATGCTTATTCAGGAATAGCAGATAAACACATCCCACGCCCGCGAGAAACGGGGAAGAGATAAGCAACAAGCGAACGATAATGTTTCCGGCAAGCCTCACCAATCCAAAGGCGTGCCCTGTTACGTAACGCATCGAGTCTATCCAGGTCACCCTGCGGTCTTCGACAGCGCCAAATCCAACGACCATCAGAGCGGCCTGCTTTGCAAACAACACACTCAGCGAAACCGAGCACACGGTTATAAATGCTGTGATGCCAAGGGGATGAAACAGAAACTCTATTATATCCGTATCACTCAGGACACCGTCTTCTGTGCGTAGGAGGAAGACCTTAATAAGAAGACCGACCATGGGGGTCAGGACCACCAACACGATTACTCTCGCGAAAAGATCGGTAAACAACAGTTGCGGCCACGTTCGACGAAGGTCAAGAAAGGCCTCGAGAAAATTGTGCCAACGGATCGGTTTCACAGAGTTTTCTCCTCACTTGGATTTAACCCGAACAGAACTTCTAATCATCTCTGAGCTCAAAATTTTCCACTTTTCGCATCAGTTCCTTAAGCTGTGCTTTCATTGCCGCTTTGCCATGCGCGATCAAAATATCCCTCTGTCCCATATCCATAAGGCTGGTTTTTTCGATACCGGGGATTTCAACAACGATGTCAGCCATTGACAGCGAACGAGCGATTCCCTCCCTGCCCATTAATTCCATTAGATTCATGAGGGATTGATGGGGGTGCTTTGGCTTTTCGAAAAATTGAACAAATCCCAGACTGACACCGATCACGATATCTGCACCCATTGCCTTTGCGATCTCCACAGGAACTTGGTCAACAATGCCGCCGTCTACGAGTCGAAGATCCTTTTCTATAACGGTTTCAAACATTACCGGAATAGCACTGCTCGCTCTTACCGCTGTCGCTATAGATGAACAGCTGTCTACGATTCGGGTCTTAATGAATCGATTTGAATTGATGCTGATATAATGGTCTATGGTCTTGCTCATGTCTGATGAGGTGAATATCACCCGTTCTTTTTTTTCGATTTCAGTAGCAACAATGGCCAGCTTTTTTCCGAGATCATCGAATGACTTTTTGGGATGGATCAGCCGATTAACCCAGTTTTCCAATCCTTTTGAACTCAGAAATCCGAGACGGTTTTGATCAAATTCAATACCTATTTTTTCTTTCAGCCAGTTTTCTAAGCTGCCCGGCATTAGAAGGCCGGCTAAATTGTGCAGACCGTCTTTTATAGATTGGGAAATATCAATCACCTCCCGGGACCATCCGATTTTTTCAGACGCTGTCTTTATAGCTTCGATGCTCAGACCGCTGGCATACAAGGCTCCCATAATGCTTCCGGTGCTGGTTCCGGCAATCAGTTGAGGCATCAACCGCTCATCGCCTGCATCAGACAATGCTTCTAAAACCCCGATATGGACGAATCCCCTGGCTGCTCCCCCTCCAAAGGCAATACCGATAGATGGTGTGCGTTTCTTTTTGACTTCTTTATTCAATTGGGCGATCTCCAGTGCTTTTTCTAACTTGACTCCTGCATTAGCAACTTGTGTGCTATTCCCGGCACATAACTAAATCAACAACAGTTCACTTTTACAGGGTCTATTTTGGATGTTCTACGCTTCCAATAAAATCGTGTAACGATTTTATGAAACGCGGCTATGCCGCTGAGTTGGCGAAAGGCTAAAATTCTTATCCCCGCAGCAAGCAGCGGGGAATTCAAATTTAAACTAACGGATATCAAATCAGTGGATTATTTGCGACTGTCATTCACAGAAAAAAACGCCGAAGGCTACACTAAGATCGGCAAACCTTCGGCACCGGATCTGTATTTCATTCTAATGAGCACCTCGTTTCAATGCGCTTCGCCATATCTGCAAGGTATTTTATTATTTAACCTATTTGGTTTCAGGAGCCTCTTTTGCTTCAAGTGCACTTTTATATTCCTTTTTAGATATCTTTTTAACCTCGGAGTTCTGTATTGTCACGTTTGTTTCGGTCTTGGCATCCGTAAACATTACGGCGCCTCCTTTTTCTTTCTCAATTTTATCGGTGTAGTAAATGTTTCCGCTGCTGGGATCTTTGACCATATAATAGCTGCTGCAACCCGCAATCCCGATCAAAAAAAACATTGCCAGTAGAATCGCTAAAATTTTGTGCCTCATTTTTTCCTCCCTTACATTGATTATTGATTGATAACCTACTCGATTTTTGAAAGTTAAATTGTACATCAGAAAAATTTGAGTACAGGTTAAAAAAGCCAAAGTCTACCGGTTTCCTTTTAGTGAACTCTGCTTGTCCTTTTTCTCAGATTGTAAAAGAAGCATTTGGTAGGCGATATAATATTTGTAAATGTTGCTGACGTATTGAACGGTTTCCCTGCCGATCGACTTTGCAGCTGCGATTTCTACGTTGTAAAACCACACATTGGGGTCAAGGCCCATGGCACCAGCTTTCTTGCGAAGCTCGTTAATCTTGGCCGGACCGGCGTTATAGGACGCAAAGGCAAAGAGCAGTTTGTTGAGATCATTCATTGGTTCGTCTTTATAGTACCGGTCGATGACAAACCTCAGGTATTTCGTGCCGGCATGTATGTTATTTTCCAACTTCTCAATATCGGGAATGTTGATATTGGGATCCTTCGCAGTGGTCGGCAGCACCTGCATAACGCCCACAGCACCTGAATGACTGCGCTTGTTCTGATCGAGACCAGACTCCTGATAAGCCTGAGCGCTTATCATCAAGTAATTGAAGTCATATTTACCTGAGTATTTTTTAAAAAGCTGTACCATTGACTGATATTTTTTCAGGTCCTTTTCGGACAAGGCGTTTTTTACATATTTGGTATTTTTCAAGTATCGTTTGAACAGAATATTTCCCAGCATCGTTCCCTTTTTGTGGCCTTTGACAAACTCGTTGATCACCGCCTTGAGTTTTGGGCTGTTTTTGCGAAAGGCCCAGGCGATCTTACCGCCGGTTCTAACAGCAATATCCTGGTGAACGGTTATATTGTCAAAAATCTGTTTCCAGAACAGAGCCTTATGGCTGTCCATCACAATGGCCGGAATAAGACCGGCGTTGACCATTTCCAGTAGATCTTCATCCTCAAACATCTCATTGGCAGGAACCAATTTCACCAGAGATTTTCCGGCCTTTTTAAAAGACGTATTCAACCGGACTATACTTTCGTAATAACTGCTCGATCGGCGAACGTGAATTTCCTTGCCCGCCAGATCGTCGACACTTTTTATCGGGGGTGCTGACGGTCCGGTGACGAGCAGCTCTTTCACACCCGTTAAAAAAGGTTTTGAAAAGTCCACCTCTTTCTGACGCTGGGTCGTGATGGTCAGGTTGGCGACTGCAATATCTCCAAGTCCATCAAGCAAATAAGGTATGAGGTCATCACGACTGACAGGGATGATTACAACATAGAATTTCAGGGTTTTGGTCTTCAACTTTTTGTTGACAAATTTTTCAAATTCTTTCAATCTCTCGTAGGATAGTCCATACTGCTTCCCGCGATCTAAGAAGTAAAAGGTTTGGCTGTAAGTTACCAAAGCACGGATCCTGCGATGTTGGACCATCTCATCAAAATCACCGGCCATCTTTTTATATTGAATAAGTATTTTCTGCCGTGGATTTTTCTTATCAGCTGTCGCGATTCCAAGTGTAATTGAGAATAACACTCCCGTGATGATTGTGATTTTTATTAAAATCGGAACGATAAAATTTGGACTATTTACTTTGAATCGAATCGCTCGAAAATATAACATAATTCATTTTTCCTTCAACTTCTAAATCACAATCGACTTCAATTTATAATTTTTTCTCATAATTCCACCTCCTCTTCTTGATCTCAGCGGCAGTAACGAGGCATTTCACCTGCGCGTCTTCGATCTTGCCGTTGACTTTCAA
>JAJDND010000175.1 GCA_022340885.1 Desulfobacterales bacterium
GTTTTGTCCGTTGTACTTCGCGAGTTCTTCAACACTGAATTCCTTCATGAGCGATTCCTTTCCGGAGAATTTATCATGATTATTTATCAAAAAGCAGACAAAAAACAAATAAAAATTTTCTTTTGAAAACCGCAAATTGACCCGATAAACACGAATGCAATCGATGATCCAAGTTCCATATTTGTGTTCATCTTTGGTCAGAGAGGCAATACTTTCGTATGATATTTCAAGCCGTAATTTTTGACCTTGACGGGACATTAATCGACACCCTGGATGATATCGGTGATTCGGTGAACAGGGTTCTGGCGCATAAAAACTTTCCGAGACATACCCAATAAAATCGTGTAACGATTTTATGAAACGCGGCTATACCGCTAAGTTGGCGAAAGGCTAAAATTCCTATCCCCGCAGCAAGCTGCGGGGTATTTCGGAATTTTTGCCACAGCCCTGAGGGCTTCGGCACCGCACTTTCGCTTTTAATAAGGATCTTATCTTTATTTGAATTCATCCCGCGCTGCAAGCAGCGGGGAATTCAAATTTAAATATAGAAGATCGCTTCAAAGCAGGAGTGAAAAATCATATATACTTGACAATGGTGAAACTATTGGATTTAATAAATTCAGCGTGAAGAAAAAGATATCTGCGATCATGCGTGATCCGTTCATGTCTATGAAAAAAATATACTAAAAATTATGGTATTTATTTCACAAAATTTAAAGCGATTTCAGTTAAAAAATTATTAACCAATTGAATTAATGGGATATCATATCAAGGCATAATTTTTGCAAAAAAAGGCAGCATTTCAGATAGATAAAGCCAAATTCCGAGCGATCGGGAGACGGAAAGCCACGGATCTCGGTTTAACAAACGCCCAGACAGCCGGGTTGCCTATAAAGACGGCAATTCGGCTTTTTTATTTCCAAGCATCCGACATTTGAGTTATGAATTTTACGACAACAAAAGCGCTGGTACCGATACAGGGCCTCGTTCCTGCACGCAATTCCTTTAAACGGGATACGCTTTGCGTCGATATTTATCCCGGTCGCTTTGGAAATGAGAGCGCATTTTCGGTATATGTGCTGAATGACTCGGAAGCAGAATACGGACCTGACGGAAGGAGACGGGTAAAAGCCAGGTACGCCGAATTTCTCGACGTCTATGCTTAACTTCAAATTTTACCTTCAAACACCAATCCTGCCGAGATCGAGATGATACAGTTTCACCTCCGGCTATCGCCTGAAGTGGCGTTCGGTTTGAAGATCGCTTCGCTTTAGGTTTGAGGCAAAAATATTCGCGCCTCCGACTACCAACCACCGCAGACTTTGCCTCCAACCTTAAGGGAACGAAGTTTCCGGTTTTCCGACGTCTAACGGCCGCAGGCCGTGTCTTTGACCGCTGACTGCTGATCTCTGCCTGCTCATTAAGTTTTTCGAAGAAAAGGAGCGGCGCGAATGTAAGCGGGGATCTCCGACTCCTCATCCCCGGCGGGCACTGATGTGGATTGAAGGTGCGAATGTTTTTTCAATGTAGTGAATAACGAATAACGTTTTTCTAACTTTCAGGAATACAAGGAGGCATTATGACAAAAGCTTTAATGATGGAAAAAACCGGCGGCCCCGAAGTGTTGCAATGGGTCGATTTTGAACCGGGACCGCCGAAAAGCGGTGAAGTACTGCTTCGCCAGGAAGCGGTAGGTTTGAATTTTATCGACGTGTATCATCGCAGCGGCCTCTATCCGCTGCCCGCTCTGCCGGCTGTCATAGGGATGGAAGGTGCCGGCGTCGTCCAAGCTGTGGGCGAGGGCGTCAGTGAAGTTGCGGTAGGTGACCGTGTTGCCTACGCCGGGTTGCCGCCAGGAGCTTATGCCGAAGTTCGGAACATACCGGCCCATCGTCTGGTAAAACTTCCGGATGCCATTTCAACCCGGCAGGCTGCGGCGATGATGCTTCAGGGGATGACCGCCCGATATCTCCTGCACGGCTGTTACCGTGTCAAAGCAGGTGACCGTATCCTGGTTCAGGCTGCAGCAGGAGGCGTTGGGTTGATTCTCTGCCAGTGGGCCAAACACATCGGCGCCCAGGTAATCGGAACCGCGGGATCGCCTGAAAAAGCGGCCCTCGCAAAAAGCCACGGTTGCGATCATCTCATTCTCTACCGGGATGAAGATTTCGTGTCGCGGGTTAAAGAGATTACCCAGGGAAGAGGGGTTGATGTGGTGTACGATTCCGTGGGACAATCCACTTTCATGAAATCCTTGGACTGTTTACGGCCTATGGGAATGGTGGTCAGTTTCGGCCAGTCTTCCGGTTCGGTGCCGCCTTTTGATCTCGGAATTTTGGGTGCCAAGGGATCTTTATTTCTTACGCGGCCGAGCCTCATGGCATATACGGCAATGCGGGAAGACTTGCTTGCTCATGCCCGTGACCTTTTCGATGTGGTTGAAAAAGAGGCCGTCAAGATCGAGATCGGGCAGACATACCCGCTGGCCGAAGCAGCCAGAGCCCACCGCGATCTCGAAGACCGTAAAACGACCGGGTCTACGGTATTGGTTCTGGAGCGGTAAGATAAAACCCGAATCGATTGAAAACTCGATTCGGCGTTGTTCGTTATGGGGTCAATGTAAAATATTCGAATGGAGGTGATTCGCTATGCCGATAAAGATCACAATATTAAAGTGACACCCGGTCAGCTTTTTTTAATATTGGATACCCTGAAAGACGGGGCCGTCCCCAGGTAATGGATCTTTCATGAAAAAATATCTCATCATTCTCGGCATCGCAGCGGTTCATTTTGTTGTCACGAAGATGGTGACAATGCTCACATTTTTCGCAGTTACGGCCAACCCGGGTGGCACCCGGATGCCTTCCATGGACCATTTTTTGATAATGATTTCAAAAGTATTATACTTTCCGGTCATGACCATGGCATGGTACCCGAGGCGGTTTTTTCCGGGCAACTTCATCGTTATACCGATTATTATCAACAGTCTGATATGGGCGATTTTGATTTTCATGATTTATGTATTAATAAAGCGATGGCGAATTGCTGAAAGACAGAAATCATAAATTATCAATAAGATTCATTTTAAATTCAGTGTCGCTATCTCCGTTAACAAGGAGGATAATATGGCCGCAGACATATATGGGTGGTGTGGAAAGATTCTCAAAATAGATCTTTCTGATTCAAGAATCACTGAACTGCTAACCATGGATTATGCAGACCGTTTCCTCGGCGGGCGGGGAATTGCCACGCGGATTTACTGGGATGAGGTTGGATCGGATGTGGGGGCTTTGGATCCGGAAAACCACCTGATATTTATGACAGGTCCGCTGGGTGCCACCGGAATTCAGGGGGCTTCACGATTCGAGGTTGTGGGAAAGTCCCCCATGCTGCTGCCCGAAGGGTTCTGCTACGGGAATATGGGCGGATTTTTCGGCCCTTACCTAAAAAGAGCAGGTTATGACGGTGTGGTCATTAAGGGAAGATCCGAGAAACCGGTTTATGTCTGGATACATGACGAAAATGCCGAAATTTTGGATGCATCATCGCTCTGGGGAAAAGGCGTTTATGCTGCCAGGGACGTTTTAAAAGAAACCCATGGAAAAAATGTGCGTTTCGTCACCACAGGCGTTGCGGGTGAAAATATGTGCCGGAGCGCCAACCTGATGACCGATAATGAGGGGAGCGCCACCGGCGGATTCGGGGCCGTCATGGGATCCAAGAACCTCAAGGCCCTCGCGGTCTCGGGGTCAGGACATCCATTGGTGGCACATCCCGATAAATTAAAAGATCTTAATCGCCTGGTCATTCATTTGAATAAGCGGGGCCCATTTCCAGCCCCTTTTCCGGAAGAAGAGGTCCGTCGAACCGGAAAATCGTCCTGCTATCAATGCGGGCTCGACTGTAAATACCGAAATGCGTATCGGACCGCTTCCGGCGAGGATGTGGTCCGGAAATGCCAGTCCATGTTCGTTTATTTCCCATGGGTCGTCAGGAGACCGGACGAGTCGGCGGAAACCGCGGTGTATGCCACGGGAATCTGTAATGATCTGTCGATCTGCACGATGGAGATGGCCAATATTATTCAGTGGCTGGAGTCGTGCCATGCGTCGGGGGCCCTGAGTAAAAAAGAAACAGGACTCGACATGTCAACACTTGGAACTCGTGAATTCTTTGAAAAACTTGCCCATATGATTGCATACAGGGAAGGATTCGGAGATATTTTGGCCCAAGGCCTTCTCCGTGCCGGCGAAACGCTGGGGGAACAGGCAAAGGCCCATTTTGCGAATGAAGTCTCCGGAGTTGGAAGCGGGGCTACCTATTCAGCCCGGGAATATCTGATGAACGGTCTGTTGTACGCATTGGAACCCAGACAGCCCATTGCCATGCTTCATGAGACCAGTTGGCTTGTCGGATTATGGGTGATGAACCAAGCTGATCCTGAATCTTCGCCGGTGACATCCGATGTCTTTAAAAAAGCCGCGACAAAATTCTGGAAACATGAGAAAGCATGGGATCTGACGACCCATGAAGGAAAAGCCATGGCGGCGGCAAACATCATAGACCGAACGTGTACAAAAGACAGCCTGTTGTTGTGCGATTCCGTCTGGCCGATGATGGTGACTTGGAATACGCCGGATTATGTGGGAGATCCATCCCTTGAAAGTCGAATATTCAGTGCGGTAACCGGCGTTGAGATCGATGAGGCCGGCCTGAATCAATATGGCGAGCGAATATTCAATATGGAGAGAGGGGTTCTTTTGCAGGAAGGCCGGCAACCCAAAATAGATGATGTTCCGGCACAATTTAATTTTACGGACCCGGTTGAAACGGTTTTTATGAATCCGGATGTGATTGTTCCCGGGCCGGGGGGAAAGGTAATCAGCCGAAAAGGCGAAACTCTCAAACATGATGAATTTGATACCATGCGAAAGGAATTTTATGAGGTTCGAGGCTGGGACCCGGCATCAGGCATGCAAAAAGCCGAAACCCTTGAGCATCTCGGATTGTCGGATCTCGCGAAAGCTTTGAAAAAGATGGACCTGATTCGATCGTGAAGCATAAGTATTAGAAGTGGTTTCAAAACCTTCAATCCGTTTCAAGGTCAAGGCATACTGTGAAGGCCAACCGCAGGAATATCTAGAATATTTCGAGGATTGGACGTCACAGTTTAACACAGAGATTGAAACCGAGAGGAGGTTTTGAAACCGCTTCTAAATAAAATATTGACATTACAGCTTAGCGCTTTATTATTGGGTATCTTTTTGATATAAATGAGCAGATTGGCTCGTTTGCATGTTTTACCGGACGAAATCCGGTTGTGTTGAATAACGGTTCAAGACCAAGAAGCACGAGGAATTTCGAACCAAGAAAGAGTATGCGATTTCTTTTGTACAACATACGGTATGCAGCAGGGATCGGAAAGCAGTTTCACCTTCCGGTTCCCTACAGCGGATATTTGAAAAATACCAACGGCAATCTAAAAAAGATCGTTGATTTCATCAAACCGTTCTATCCCGACATCATTGGATTGATCGAAGTGGATGCCGGTTCTTTTCGCTCCGGGAAAAGCAACCAGGCAAAAGCCATCGCTCGTGAGTTGAAACACTTCCATGTATACCAGTCAAAATATTCGAATCGTTCCGTGGCACAAAAAGTACCGGTATTAAACAAACAAGGGAATGCCATCCTGACCAACCGGGAAATTGTGTCCCAAAAATTCCATTATTTTCACAACGGCATGAAGCGCCTCGTAATTGAACTCGAACTCGAAAACTTTTCTATTTTTCTGGTGCATCTGTCCATTAAATTCCGACACCGGCAATACCAGTTGCAGGATCTTCATGCACTGCTCAAAAATGTAAATAAGCCGGTGATTGTTGCAGGGGATTTCAATGTGTTATGGGGTGATCGGGAGCTTCAGCTATTCCTTGCCGCCACGGATTTGCGAAATGCCAACAGCAACGGTCAACCTTCCCATCCCAGCCGGGCGCCGCGAAGACAACTCGACTATATTTTTCACAGCCCGGAGATTCGAGTGACCCGTTTTCAGATTCCAAGGGTCAAATTTTCCGACCATACGCCGCTGGTCTGTGATTTTGAAGTTCCCGATCTCCGGCTTAATGGACAACATTCCGTCAAGCCGAGATTAGCGGAGTCAACTACCACTCGCCAAGCGGGTGGCTTGCGTTTTCGGCCGTAGGCCGAAAAGGCATAAGCACGCCTGCCCGCAACGCTCTCGCTTGTGAGGCGGGCGGGTCGGTGCAAACGACGTTGAACTTGCATCCGGGTGCGAAGCACCCGGTTTGTTTTGCAAGAATCGAACCTGCACGCTAACCCCGCATCGGGCGTATTAAAGCACAAAGCTTTCGGCTTTGAAAAATTTACGATACGTATTCCCGTAAAAAAAATAATCAAGTACAATCAGAACGTTTAAACTAATGCCATTAGAGAAACAATTTCGGAATGCGCCTGTTCTTCCCAACGATCCCTAAGCCACTCAAACAGCATCCGACTTAAAAAAAGATTATCCATTCCGCTCTTAAAAAGGATTTAGAAGAAAAACATCTTGAGGGCTCAAGTAGACAATAATTGCGAAAAATAGGGCATATAGCGCCGAGTGAAAACCATACTGATCATAGAAGATGATAAAAAGGCGGCGTCACTGGTCTCGCTGTATTTGGAAAAAGAAGGATTTAATGCCGTTGCGGTTCATGACGGTCTCGAAGGTTTGGCCCTGGCAAAACGACTTCATCCGATATTGGTTATTCTCGACTTGATGCTGCCAAAACTGGACGGATGGGAAGTATGCCGTGAACTCAGGCGAATTTCGGATGTTCCCGTTATTATGCTCACCGCCAGAGGGGAAGAAGTTGACCGAATCTCCGGCCTGACACTCGGGGCTGACGATTATGTGACCAAACCGTTTAGCCCGCGAGAACTGGTTGCGCGGGTGAAGGCCGTTCTCAGAAGAGGACGTATTTCCCCCTCAGCAGGCAAAAATATTTTGCATTTCAAAGATCTGGTGCTGGATCTGGAAAAGCGGAAAGTGACTCTAAAGAATCGTTCCGTTCAACTTACACCCCATGAATACGCGCTCTTGCAAGCCCTTATGGTGGCTCCGGGAAGGATTTTTACGCGTGATGAACTTTTAAATCATCTGTATCCCGCGGGTGAAGCGATGGTCATTGATCGTGTGATCGATGTCCATATTGGAAAGCTGCGACAAAAGATCGAAGATTATCCGTCGAGCCCCCGGTACATTTTGACCGCCCGCGGTGTGGGGTATTATTTTGCGGAAGACGGCGACGGATGAAAAATAGAAAGCTTCCGGCAACCGGACATTTGATCTGGAAACTTTTAGGCATCAACATTTTGGTCATCGGGTTTGTGATTGTCATTGTTTGGCTGTCTGTCGACTACCTCGCTGCAAATTATTTCATGGTCTTGATGGAAAAATATAATATACCGACCGGTCCAATCCATGACATGTTTGTGAGCGCCGTCCATAGATACCTGATCTGGGCCAGTTTGTCTGCGCTGCTGCTTACCGTGTTTCTCAGCTTTCTTCTCATCAAACGTGTTTTGGAGCCCCTTGCTCAAATGACGGCGATCACGCGCAGAATTTCGTCGGGAGATTATTCGGCCAGTATCCCGATTCGCTCAAGGGACGAAGTCGGCCAGCTGGCCATGGCCTTCAACCGGATGGCGGACAGCCTTCGAAAGATCGAACGGCTGCGGAAGACCATGATGATCGACGTGGCCCATGAACTTCGAACGCCCCTCAGCAACATCCAGGGATATCTGGAGGCATTGATTGATGATGTCGTCCCCAGGACCGGTGAGACCTTCGAGCTTCTTCACGAAGAAACCTTACGATTGACATATCTGGTTGAAGATATTCTTCGCCTGGCCAAAGCAGATGCGGCAAAAGGGTCCCTCGATCTCATGCAAATCCGGATGAGGGACGTGATCGAAGACGTGCTCGATCTTTTTCGGCCTCAATTTGAGGCCAAGGGCGTTCAGGTGGACTCAGGGAATGTTGATCGGGCCGTTCGAGTTTATGCCGATCCCGACAAGCTATCCCAAATTGTCCGCAATCTGATGCAAAATGCCGTCCGGTATACGATTTCCGGCGGAACATTCAAAATATTTACACAACCGATGGATCGACACGTTCGAGCGGTTTTCGCCAATACCGGGGTCGAAGTTGAAGAACAGGATCTGCCATTTATTTTCGAACGTTTTTATCGTGGCGAAAAATCTCGTTCCAGAGAACATGGCGGTGCGGGTATCGGCCTCGCCATTGTCAAAGGGTTGGTTGAAGCCCACAATGGCAACGTCGGCGCCGAAATACACGGCAATGAAACCCATATATGGTTCTCCCTGCCGATGGCGTCGTCCGGATCCAGAGCCGAGTTTGGAAAATAGGAAATAGGAAAGAGGAAATAGAAAAGAGGGAAGAGTCAAGGCCTGCGTCCGTTGGCTTCCAGCTCGTAAGAGCTTACAGCTCGGAGAGAGGATCGGGAACTTCGTTCCCTTGAGGTTGGAGGCAAAGAGCTATGGATGACGGAGGACAGACGACAGACGACGGACAAAAGACAAGGGCTCTAAGTTTTTGCCTTTAGCCTGAAGCGGAGCGTTCCTCCAATCTATCGTCGCCGCAGGCGTTTTATCGTCCATCGTCCGAGCGAAGCGGTCGTCCATCATCCAAAGTTCACTATTCCGCCACCCCCCGGTACGTACCGGCGGCTTTCAATGCCTCTATCATATCATCGACGGCAATTTGATGCGGGTCGTAGTAAACAGTATTGATCTCTTTTAAATATTTAAAACCGCGGGTCACTTCTTTTACGCCTTTCAGACCTTCCAGGGCTGATTTGCCGACATCGTATCAGTAAACGTAGAAAACAACCTTGGACGTCGAAACGGCTTTGGAACCTGAAAATGCCAGGTCCCGGGAGCCGGCGAAAAAGGATATGACCAGCAGAAAGATCATACTGTAAATGTGACGGTGCGCTGATCGAATCATCACGGGCCTCCTTTTTATCACCACAAATGGACACAAATTAATACTATAGGAAAACCTGTCCCCTCGGAATTGGAGGGGGCAGGTTTGCGCATGTTTATTCTTGTGCGTGTTTGGTGTTGAAGAGTTTTAGGAACTGCGCGTAGCCGTCTTTTTTCAGGTCCTTAACCGGGATGAAACGCAACGCTGCGCTGTTGATACAATAGCGCAAACCGGTGGGCGGCGGTCCGTCGTCGAACACATGACCCAGGTGGCTGTTACCGTGCCGGCTGCGAACTTCGGTGCGAACCATCCAAAGGGTCCGGTCTTTCTTTTCGACAATGTTTCCAGGTACCAGCGGTTTGGTGAAGCTCGGCCAGCCCGTACCGGAGTCGAACTTATCTATGGAGGAAAAGAGCGGTTCGCCGCTGACGATACCCACATAGATGCCGGCTTTATGGTTATCCCAGTACTTGTTGTTAAAGGCCGGTTCGGTACCGTCTTCCTGTGTCACCTTATACTCCAACGGGGTTAAGCGTTTTCGCAGCTCGCTGTCGGTCGGTCGCGTGTACATCGGCTTCCCGCTGGTGCTATCTCCCATCGAAGTCGATGACATATCGCCTTTTTCCAGCCCGTTCCCCATGGTATTGCCCATTCCGGACTTTTCCATTCCGGTGGCCATGGTGTCGCCCATGCCGGACTTTTCCATGTTGGATGTTTTATCCATAGCGGTGTTCACGGCGTTTGTTTTAACATCCGCTTTGGAATTTCCCCAGACGTCGATCGTGTTATTCGCCCAGACTTTTTTCAGGAATTGATCGCGCCCCGAATTATACCGGTACCAGTGATAGCGGATCGGATTCTTTTTGTAATAATCCTGATGGTATTTTTCCGCCGGGTAAAAGGGACCCAGAGGAAGAATCAATGTCACGATAGGTTTTTTGAGGACTCCAGAGGCTGCCAATTCCGTTTTGGTTTCCTCTGCCAGACGTTTTTGCTTTTCGTTGGCGTAGAAGATGGCGCTTCGATACTGAGGACCACGATCCACAAACTCTCCACCCGGATCCGTGGGGTCCACATGTTCCCAAAAATATTCCAACAGTTGTTTATAGGTGACTTTGGAGGGATCGTATATGACTTTCACGGATTCAAAGTCACCGGTACCGCCCGCGGAAACTTCTTCGTAAGTGGGATTTTTTACATGCCCGCCGGTGTAGCCGGAGATGGCATCGATCACACCGGGAACTTTTTCAAAATCCGATTCCGTGCACCAGAAGCAGCCGCCGGCAAAAACAGCGGTTTCGGTTTTTATTGATTTATTGTTCATTTGATCCTTCATAGTATCCATACTGTTTCCTTCATGATATCCGAGTAATATGACTGAAGACAGAACCAATGAAAAGATGATTCCGATTATGAAGATTGATTTCATGTTGCACCTCCGTGTTATCAGAGTATTATAAGATAATACCGGTTCAAACAAACGTCCAGGAGATAGAAAGTTTCAAATCCTGTGTATTTCCTCGTTGGTATGATAATAAGCACCCATGGTAAAGCTTGAATGACAAACGTGTAAAGATTCTTTAAAGATTCGTTAATTCGTTAAATCAAGTAAAGGAGGCCCTGATGGCAATGATGACCCCCGAACAGTTTGAAGAGAGTCTGAAAAAAATGACACCCCGGGTGTTCATGAACGGAAAAAGGGTGGAAAGCGTCCTTGAAAACCCCAACACGCGAACGGTCGTGGCGTCCAACAAGGCAAGTTATGAATGGGCCCTGGATCCGAAATATAAAGATATCATGTCATGCTATTCACCCCTGATCGGCGGCATGGTCAATCGATATACCCACGTGAGCGCCGGCAGAGAGGATCTCGTTAAGAAAGCCGAAGCAGGGAAATTTACGGCGGAGAGACTGGGAACCTGTATTTACCGATGCGTGGGGTACGATGCATTCCATGCTCTGGCCGCAACGACCTGGGAGATGGATCAGAATTTGGGGACCGGTTATCACCCGAGGTTTATGGCGTTCTTAATGATGGTTCAGGAAAAAGACTTATCCGTTGCCGGTGCATTGACCGAACCCAGGGGAAGAAGAGACAAAAAAACGCTGGATTGGCCGGATCCCTATCTGTCCCTGAAAGTGGTGGGAAAAAACAAGAAAGGTATCATTGTCCGGGGGGCAAAGATCAATATCAGCGGTGCTTTTGCAAGTCACGAACTGGTTGTAATGCCGCAATCGTCTCACAGGGAAGGCGAAGAAGACTATGCGGTGGCTTTTGCCACACCTGCCGATGCAAAAGGGATAACCTATGTCTGCCAGTTTTCTCCGTATTCCGCGGAAAGAGAGATGGCGGACGATCCTTATGAGCTGGGTAACCCCGTTTACGGCCAGCGGGAGACTTCCATGGTTATTTTCGACAATGTTTTCGTGCCCTGGGAACGGGTCTTTCACTGCGGTGAAACCCAGTATTCCGGCAAAATCGTTGCACGATTCGCCAGAACCCACCGCATGACCTGCGGCGGAACCTGTAAGGTCGGATTTATGAACCAGATTATCGGGGCCGCCAAGCTTATCCAGGAATACAAGGGGCTGGACAGGGTGCCCCATATCAATGAACAAATAACGGAAATGGTAGTGCTCAGGGAAACCGGTCGTGCATGCGGTTTGGCCGCCGCCCATGAAGGTGCCGAAGACCCTCCCGGGTCCGGGGTTTATCTGCCGGATGAAATCATGGGCAATGTGGCCAAGCTCAATATCTGCAACGCTTTTTGGAGGGCCATGGCGCTGGCGGGGGATATCGGCGGGGGACTGGTCGTGACCATGCCTTCTCTGAAGGAATTGAAGAATCCTGAGGTGAAAGATTATGTGGAAGAATTTTTCAGCTTCGGATCGGAAGAACCCACGGAAAATATTTTAAAGGTTCACAAACTTCTCCAACATTGGACGGCGGGGCTGCACGGCGTCGGCACATGGCATGGCGCAGGGCCCGTCATGGCCCAGAAAATCATGCTGCAGCGCGTTGTTGACTTTAAACACGAAAAAGATCTTATTAAAGAAACCTTGCAGCTCATTAACAAGTAAACCACTTCTAAGCACATAAAATCCTTTACTTTTATAATTTGGATATTATTGTATGAAATGAGTTTGAAGACTTCTGATGCCGAAAATCGTGCGGAGATAGAAAGAGATGGAAAAGCATACACAACAAATCGTTATCTGTTCAGCATGCGGGGCAAAAAACAGGATTTTCCAGGATAAAATTCGAGGTATCCCAAAGTGCGGAAAATGCGGCGCGGTGTTGAACATTCAACAGGCCGGAGCGGAAAAGGCCGAGTCCTATCTTTTTCGGTGCCCTTCATGCAAGACCCGAAACAGAATTCCCTTTGAGAAAATCCATAACGGGGCAAAATGCGGAAAATGCGGTGCCTTGCTGGATACAGATGAACTATTTACGGCGCAGCCTCTACTGATATCGGAAAACAATTTCGACGCGAAGGTGCTGGGTTCTCCTTT
>JAJDND010000182.1 GCA_022340885.1 Desulfobacterales bacterium
CGACGGTATCCAGATGCATTATCTTTCCCTTGCCTCGGCTTTGGGTGACGGTTCATCTGAATTTCTGTCAGGGAGGGTCAGCATGAAGACGGATCCTTCATCAAGTTCGCTTTTTACGTCGATGGTGCCGCCATGATCCTGCATATTTTGATGAGCGATAAAAAGCCCGAGGCCGGTTCCGCTATGAATGTTGCTTTTGTGTTTTGTGGTAAAATAAGGATCAAATATGTTATTGATCATGGATTGAGGAATTCCGGGGCCGTTATCTTTGATTTCAATGCGTATTTTAGTTGTTTTTTCTTTTTCGACAAATTTTCCTGCAACAATTTCAATGGTTCCGCCTTCGGGAGTAAATTCCACCGCATTTGAAAGCAGGTTCAAAATGACCTCTTTCATCTTCGCGCTGTCCATCCACGCCCGTCCAATGTCGGGATCGAATCTGCGGGTCACGGTGATCTTCTTGGCATTGCTCCGGGGCGACATAAGAAGTACCATTTTATCAATGAGATCGGGAATATCACTCTGCTCGAATTTCGATTCTCTCTTTTTGACAAGATTCAGCAGTTCGGTAATGAGATTGTTTATCCGGCTCGTCTCTTCCATGGCGATCATATGGAATTTTTCCCGAAATTCCACATCATTGTATTTCTGGGGTATCATCTGTATAAATGTTCCGATGGCCGTCATGGGATTCTTGATTTCATGGGCCAGTCTTGCCGCCAGATTGCCCAGAAATGAGAATTTTTCGGAGCGGCTCAAAAGTGCTTGAGATTTTTTCAGCTCTGCCATCTGTTCTTGCAGCCTGCAGTAAAGTTTTGCATTTTCTATGGCGATGGCGATTTGCGGTGAAAAAATTTCCAATGTTTCCCGGGTTTCTTTGGGGACACCCTTTTCACCGACGGCGTCGGTGGCAAATACGCCGATCACTTTGGAACGGGTGATGAGGGGAATCACATATACCGAGGTCGGTTTGCCGTGGGTTAACATAATGTTTTCTTTTCTCAAGGTTGACGTTTTTACCTCGGGCACGTATTCCGGCCGGCCGGTGCTGGTAACCCTGACCAGAAGGTTGCTTAAACGATTCAGTGAGACCTTGTAATTTTGGATCTTCTCCGGTACTTTATCGCCGAAACCGATGCCGTGTATGTATTCAAGGACCCCCTCCTCTTCGTTGACGAGCATGATGACGGCACGGTTGATTCGGCATACATTGGACAGGATGTTCATGATAACCGTCAACAGTTTTTCCAGATTCAACACGGAAAGGATGGCCTTGCCCGTCTCGTGAATGGCTTCAAGCTGTTTGATTTTGCTGTTGAGTTCAACATTGAGTTTGTTTACCTCGGCGTACTTTTGTTCGATAATCTCCTTATCTCTTTCCATCTCGCCGATGGTTTCTTTAAGGACGGATTTGGATGTGAAAAACCGTGACAATATCTCGTGAAAGCGGTTTCTAAACGGCCACTTATAAAGGTACTCGCAATAAGGGGCGCCTTCAAAATAACAGCATTTTTCTTCAACGACGCTGGGTTTCCCGCCCCAAATCATCGGCATGTAAGCGTAAGCACCTTGATTATACAGACAAATGTCTTTTGTTACATCCATCTCAGAATTCCAGTAGAGACGGAGCACCGCCGTGCTGCCTTTGATTTCAACGAGATCTATTGTCTTGCTTCGATTCCATTTGTCATTGACGACCTGCATGTTCTTGAGGACTTTTTTAAGAGACCAGAATGCCTTGAAGATAATTCTCTGGGCATAACCCAGGGACATATTTTCGATGGCATATCTGGCTATTTTATAGGCAGCCATTTCATCGTTGAGCATCAACTTTGCCCGATCAAACAATCTGGATACCACGGCACAGGAAATCCAGTTGTTAGGATCGCTTAAAAAACCCTCAGGATCCGGAAGGGCATCTATCGCGGGGTCCAGGTTGATAAGAAGGCTGGACGGGTCCCCTTGGTAATGTGATCTCATATAATCGATGATGGCCCGGGAGTTTATACAGCTGGTTTCTTTCTCCATTTCAGTATGCCTTATAAAGGATGTTGTTTTTAGGATACCCATGGCATTCTCCGATCTTAAAGACATACATCCCGATATTTTTAGAAAACAGTTCGATGAACAATATCAATGCCGCCTCCTGCTTGAAAGAGCCAAATGGATCGAAATACAGATGCCGGTTTTAAATGGGTGTATGCCGTTTACGAAACGTTCCCAAGAGAGGGTTCCAGCAAAGGGATCGGTGCCGGCGCCTTAATTTCGATATATGAAGGCGAAAACAATGCGAGTTCCGGATATTTTTCCCACTGATACCAGCCTTCAGGGTATTTAAGTATATAATGTTCCATGAATTTCAATATCACAGCTCCTACGGACATGTCTATGGATCGCTGAAAATGTGTTGCCATTTCTTCCCATGACGTTGCAATAAATTTATATTTGTGCCGGCACACTCTGTGCATGACACCGAAAACAATGGCGGAACCACATCTTGCTGATAAGATATCGATGGTTTTATCCAGAAGGATCTGTTGCCCCAAAAAATATATCTTGTTCCGGCGACAGGGTTTCCATTTATCGATCTCATCGCACATGGTAATGACAATTCGATTCTCTTTAAGATTATCACAGACTGCTTTCACGATATTGGGTGTGTGGTCTGCATCTATAATGTTTATCGAAAAACTGTTTGCTTGCTGCATGGTCATGTCCCGCAATCTTTTTGTTTTGAACTTTGCGACAATCGATACAGGATAGTCCAATGCGCCAAGAAACGTCGGTATGAACTCGATCCCTCCGTAATGCCCCGTAATCAGCAGTATGCCTTTACCCTTGGAAAGCGCCTGGTTTATGGTGTGCAATCCTTCATTTTTCATATGTTTTTTGTAAAAATTTCGCAGTTTTTCAGGAGCGGTATAGACATTAACAAATTTTTCGTAATAGTGAGACAAGATCCCTCGGAAAACACCTTTTGTGATAGATCTCAGTTCGGAACGGTTTTTGCGGCCTATGAAAACGGTTTTCACCGCCTCTTTTATTTCCCCTTTCTCTTTTCTGTTAAGGAAAAAGTATAATTTCCCCAGTATACTGATATAACAATATGTTAACTTCCATCCTATTTCTCTGCACATAGTGATGTTAGGGCCCCATTGCAAAAAAGTGCTCATGTTTAGATTCATAGCAAAACCTCCTTGTCAGCCTGCAGGGTTTGAATGAATCCGCTTTATCTCGATTGGGACATCTTGAGAATTTTACTCTTTTCCGTTAATGGCAAGTAATTAATAGAACGATATCTTATCAATAGGTTATAAGGAATGATATGCTTTATAAAAAGAACTGATAACATGTGGAGGCGGTAGTGTGAGAAGAAAGTCAAAATTACATTGCGTCATTTCAGATCCGGCCAGCGTCTATTCTGATGCCTATCAATCCGATTAATGATCTTGTTTACTCAAAAAGCATGCCAGAATTAAATGTGTGGACAAGAAATTTACAAATAAAACGTTTTGACTTAAAACGTTATATTGTTTTATTGTAACTGCCTATTTCAATTATTGTTTTGGCGAAGTACCTTTGGCCGGTGAACAATCGTATAACCGGTTAATACAAAAAATGGAATATAACCGCAGTGCCTGCTTTTTAAAGTGCACAGAAAACTGTGCATGGCTGCACAATTTTCTGTGCATTTCCGACGAGACGCCGGATGATTGTTTTCAGTAGAAAGGGATTTATTTAATGTTTGGATGAGATTCCATGGCCGTTTAGACCGTCTGCATCACCGGATGCGGTCAATTTGGCATGCAGATTGCTAAAGATCGGAATCAATCATGGATAATCGGAGATTTGTTGAACCGGCATTAGCAAGCGAATATAAAATAAGCAAAATACCTTACCGGGAATCCCGCCATGGCGGGACTGCAGATTGCTGCAGGGCATTCTCAATCTTTTGGGAATTATTAGGCATGAAAAAAAAAGGTACGATTCTTGTGGTTGATGATGAAAACGGGGTCCGTGAGTCGTTTAACATGGTTTTAAAAGATGATTATAATGTGCTTCTCGCCGGAACCGGACAGGAGGCAATGAATATTTTCAAGAAAAATTCCATCGACCTGATTCTTCTCGATATTTTGTTGCCTGATATAGACGGGATTGATTTACTTGAAAAACTGGTAGAGACAGATCCGCATTCGGAAATCATCATGGTCACCGCCGTCAATGAAGTTCAGACGGCGGTGCAGGCCATTAAGCTGGGCGCTTACGAATATGTTATTAAACCTTTTGTGGTGGCTGACGCTTTGACGGTGATTCGGCGTGCATTGGAAAAACAAAGCCTTGTCAAAGAGGTCACATATCTCAGGAATGAATTGGGAAGTTACCACCCATTTGAAAAAATGGTGGGTAAAAATAAAAAAATGAGAAAAATTTTTGAGTTGATTTCCACCGTGGCCCGAAGCGACGGTACCGTGCTCATTCAAGGTGAAAGCGGCACCGGAAAAGAACTGGCCGCGAGGGCGATACACAATCTCAGCTATAGAAAGGACCAGCCGTTCGAGGTGGTCAATTGCGCGGCGATACCGGCGACACTGATGGAGAGCAAGATTTTCGGCCACAATAGAGGCGCTTTTACAGGCGCCAGCATGACCAGCATCGGAAAGCTGGAGCTTGCCGACGGCGGAACGGTTTTTCTGGATGACATCAATTCTCTCGATGTGAATATGCAGGCCAAGCTTTTAAGGATCCTCCAGGAAAAGGAGTTTGAACGGCTCGGCAGTTCAAAGGTTATCAAGATTGATGTCAGATTTGTCGCGGCGTCGAACAAAGATATTAACGATTTGATTTCAATCAATAAATTTCGCGAAGATCTCTATTATCGACTGAATGTTTTCCCCATACGGCTGCCGCCACTGAGAGAGAGAAAGGATGATATTCCGCTGCTTCTGAATCATTATTTGGAATTGAATGCCGGCGAAACCGGAAAACCGCCAAAGATTTTTTCGGAAAAAGCGGTTAAGGCGCTGACCGCATACCATTGGCCGGGAAATGTTCGAGAACTCAAGAATCTTGTGGAAAGATTGTTTACCATCGCCGAAGGTCCGATAATCGATCTTGATGCCAATGCCCCTTATCATTTGGGCAAGAAGAAGATCAAGGATATGCCCCTTAAAAAAGCCGTAAGCATATTTGAAAGAAATTATATTTCCGAGATCCTAGAAAGAGTGGACGGGAATCGGACAAAAGCGGCAAAAATACTCGGCATTCATCGGAACACCCTTTTAGCCAAGACAAGCGATTTCGGCAAGTGATGATGATTTTTTTCATCCCGTTTAAGGAGATAAAATGAAATCTCACGCCGGTTGGAAGAACAAGCGCAA
>JAJDND010000086.1 GCA_022340885.1 Desulfobacterales bacterium
TTTATCAACCGGGTGATAGACTGGGCTCGATCCCCGGTCCCTTTCAAGATTCCCACAACCTGCGGCCAGCAGAAAACACTTCCATGGATTAAACCGGCCAACATCGATAACCCTTACACCACTGGCGGTGTCATTGTTCGCATGATTCTGGAGATCGTGTTATTCAGGTCGTTGTTCAGGAATACGAAATGCGCAGTCAAAGAAGGAACCAGGATCTCCTACGAATGGGAAAAATGGCTGTGGTTGTTTTCCCTGGCCTTTCACTGGGCGTTTTTCACCGTTTTGTTCAGACATCTGCGCTTTTTTACCGAACCCGTACCGGCGGCCGTGCAACTGGTAGCCAAACTGGACGGGTTCTTGCAGATCGGTCTGCCGGAGCTCAGAATATCCGGCGTGGTGCTCATCGTGGCCGTAACCTTGCTATTTATAAGAAGAATATGGATCCCCCAGTTAAAATACATATCGCTGGGTTCGGATTATTTCCCGCTCTTTCTCATTTTCAGCATTGCATTTACCGGCATTTTAATGCGGTATTTTACCAAAGTGGATATCGTGGGCATCAAGGAGTTCACCATGAGCCTGGTGACGTTTAAACCCCATATCACAAAAGGCGTCGGCAGCATTTTTTATACTCATCTTTTTTTGGTCAGCGTGCTTTTGATGTATTTCCCGTTCAGCAAACTCATGCACCTGGGCGGCATTTTTATGAGCCCAACGCGAAATCTGGCCAATGACAGCCGGGCGATAAGATATGTCAATCCATGGAATTATCCGGTTAAGATTCATACCTATGATGCTTATGAAGATGAATTCAGGGAAAAAATGATCGAGGCAGGTCTCCCTGTGGAAAAAATGACAGCGCCGGAAACGCCGGAGGAACCTGAGGAAGAGGAAAAGGAGTAAATAATGTCAGAACTTCCAAAATCTGATGAATTGTACGCCCATATAGATCACAAACCCTCTCAAACAGATTGGATGGATACCCCTGCTGAAATTAAAAGAGGTGTGGCGTGTTATGCTGCGAATCCCAAGAGTCTTGAAATTGTAGGTTTTCCTTATGCAAGACAATGGAGTTGTTTTGATGAGGACTGGCAGTTGCCTGAAAACTGGAAAGAGATTATTTCAAAGGGTTTCAGAGAACGGCTCGACCGGTTTCGTTCTGTCAAGGTGTTTATGGACATCTGCGTTCGCTGCGGCGCCTGTGCGGACAAATGCCATTTCTTCATCGGGTCCGGCGATCCCAAGAACATGCCGGTTTTGCGAGCGGAGCTTCTCCGGTCGGTGTATCGAAACGATTTTACCACCGCCGGCAAAATCATCGGATCCTTGGGCAAAAGTTTTAAAAAGATGATCGGAGCAAGGGAACTCACCGAAGATGTCTTGAAAGAATGGTGGTCTTATTTATTTCAATGTTCGGAATGCCGGCGCTGTTCGGTTTTTTGTCCCTACGGCATCGATACGGCGGAAATTACCATCATGGGCCGTGAACTGTTGAATCTCATCGGCCTGAACATCGACTGGATTGCAACGCCGGTTGCCAATTGCTACCGAACCGGGAATCATCTCGGGATTCAGCCCCATGCCTACAAAGATATGCTCGATTTTTTTACCGACGATATTGAAGAGATCACCGGCGTAAGGGTGGATCCCAGTTTTAACAGGAAAGGGGCGGATATCCTTTTTATTACACCCTCGGGCGATGTTTTTGCCGATCCCGGAACCTTTACATGTATGGGCTACATGATGTTGTTCCACTATTTACAGGAAAAATACGGGTTCGATATCACCTGGAGCACCTATGCTTCCGAAGGCGGCAACTTCGGCTTTTTTACATCCCATGAAATGATGAAACGGTTGAACGCAAAGATGTACGCCGAGGCAAAACGGTTGGGCGTAAAATGGATCCTCGGTGGAGAATGCGGCCACATGTGGCGTGTTATTCACCAGTATATGGATACGATGAACGGCCCGGCCGATTTTCTGGAAGAACCGGTTTCCCCCGTCACCGGCACCAAATTCGAAAATGCCAAATCCACCAAGATGGTTCACATTGCCGAGTTTACCGCCGATCTTATCAAACACAACAAGCTGGAGCTCGATCCCAGCCGCAATGATCATCTTAAAGTGACCTTTCACGACTCCTGCAACCCTTCCCGTGGCATGGGATTGCTGGAAGAACCGCGATATGTCATTAAAAACGTATGCAATAACTTTTATGAGATGCCGGCCAACACCATTCGGGAGCAGACTTTCTGCTGCGGCAGCGGATCAGGCCTGAACGCTGGTGAGAACATGGAACTGAGAATGCAGGGCGGCCTGCCGAGGGCCAATGCGGCCAAATATGTTTATGAAAAACACGGAGTAAACATGATGGCCTGCGTTTGCGCTATTGATCGTGCGGTCTTGCCGGCTTCCATGGAGTACTGGGTTCCCGAAGTGGATGTCACCGGTCTTCACGAACTGGTGGGCAATGCATTGATTCTACCCGGAGAGCAAAAAAGGACAATGAACCTGCGCAGTGAACCGCTGCCGGGGATGGAGGATGAAGATGTCGAATAACAAGAAGATGTATGATAAGGGAAAAGTAATTGCAGGTTTATGCATCTTTCTGATATTGATAACCTTTCCTTTCTGGTACAACCTTGGAAAGGCCGCTCCGGCGCCGAAACTCACGCTCACGGCTAAAGCCAAAGCCGCCAAACAGTGTGTCTTGCCCACGCAGACCATGAAGGCCGACCATATGCAGCTTCTCAATGAATGGCGGGATTCGGTGGTTCGAGATGCCAAACGAATCTATGTCAGCAGCGACGGAAAAGAATATCATATGGCTCTTACCAATACGTGCCTTGATTGTCACGGGGCAAGGGCTGAATTTTGTACAAAGTGCCACGATTATGCTTCGGTAACCCCTTACTGCTGGGATTGCCACATCGATCCGAAGGAGGTAAAGTGATGGAAAGCAGTAGGAGAAGCTTTTTGAAAATAGCTGGGATTTCAGCACTGGGTTTAGGGGCCAAGCCGGTCCTCGATGTCATGGCTTCCTCCGGCGAAGCGGCAAAACCGGAGACCATTAGAGATCCGAAGGCCCTTTTAGCCAAAAGATGGGGGATGGTCATTGATACACGAAAATTACAGACCGAAGAAGATTTGAAACCGATGATCGATATTTGTAATAAAATTCACAATATCCCTCACTTTGAGAATCATCTTCACGAAATTAAGTGGATTTGGTCCGAAGAGTTTGAAAATGATTTTCCCATGCAGGAAGCCGATTTTTTGGATGACCGGCTTAAACACATGCCTTTTTTAACCCTTTGCAACCATTGTAATGTGCCGCCTTGTGTCCGGGTATGTCCCACAAAGGCAACGTTTAAACGCGAAGACGGCATTGTGATGATGGACTATCATCGATGCATCGGATGCAGATTCTGTATGGCGGCGTGTCCTTACGGTTCGAGAAGTTTCAATTTTCGTGATCCGCGGCCGTTTATAAAGAAATTGTACACAGGATATCCCACTCGAACCAAAGGCGTTGTCGAAAAATGCGATTTCTGCGCGGAAAGGCTGGCGGTAGGAGAAATACCCGCATGTGTAGAGGTGTCCAAGGGCGCAATCGCTTTCGGTGATCTTGATGATCTCAACTCGGAAGTCAGAAAATTGTTGAGGGACAACTACGCCATTCGTCGTAAACCGGCCCTGGGAACGGGTCCATCAGTTTTTTATATTGTATGAGGTGGTTATGCTTGAAAAGGCGTTAACAGGAACGAAGAGGTACTATGGGTGGATGGCGGCGCTGTTGGCCGTTATCGGTGTTGGTTTTATCTGTTATCTGTGGCAGTTCACATTCGGCTTGGGACTGACCGGCATGAGTCGGGATGTATCCTGGGGATTTTATGTTGCCCAGTTTACATTTCTGGTCGGTGTCGCCGCATCGGCGGTCATGGTGGTTTTGCCTTACTACCTGCACAACTACAAAGCATTCGGCAGGATCACTATTTTAGGGGAATTCCTGGCGGTGGCGTCCGTCTCCATGTGCATTTTATTTATTTTCGTGGATCTTGGACAGCCCATCCGCATCATGAATGTTATATTGCACCCCACACCCAATTCGATGCTGTTCTGGGACATGATCGTTTTGAACGGTTATCTTTTTTTGAATATCATTGTCGGCTGGAAAGTGCTCGAGGCCGAGCGGAACAATGTTCCTCCGGCTGGCTGGTTGAAGCCGCTGATCTATCTTTCCATTCCCTGGGCGGTCAGCATCCATACGGTAACCGCCTATCTTTACTGTGGCCTTCCGGGCCGCGGATTCTGGCTGACCGCTATTTTGGCACCCCGTTTTCTTGCGTCGGCCTTTGCTGCAGGGCCGGCATTCTTAATCCTTTTGTGCATGCTCGTCAGGAAAATAACCAAGTTCGATCCCGGTAGAGAACAAATCCAGTCATTGGCCAAGGTCGTGGCATATGCCATCTCCGTCAATGTGTTTTTCTTTCTGTGCGAGGTTTTTGTGGCGTTTTACAGTAAAATCCCCGAACATACGGAGCATCTAAAGTATCTTTTTGTAGGACTTCACGGACACGGGGTCCTTGTGCCCTGGATGTGGGCGTCTTTAATCCTGATGGTGCTGGCGATAATTCTGCTGGTGAATCCTGTAACCCGCAAAAACGAGACCGTCCTGGCATTGGCCTGCGTGGCCGTATTTGTCGGAACGTGGATTGATAAGGGGCTCGGGATGATCTCCGGCGGATTTGTACCGAATCCTTTGAATCATGTTACTGAATATGTCCCGACATTGCCCGAACTTGCTATTTCCATCGGCGTGTGGGCCGTGGGTTTTCTGATTTTGACCGCCCTGTATAAGATTGCGGTAACAATCAAGGAAGAAGTTGAAGGATTAATTTAGACTTCGTCTGATAATTACACAAACGGGGTTCATTTGTTTGAATGAACCCTTTTTTTATGTTCAAAGCATAGTCCCTTTAGCCCAAGCTTCCCCAATAGGCATCGATGAAAACTTATCCTGTTACGCAGGCCGTACGCGTGTTAAAGGCCGGAAAAATTAATTTTAAACCGCACCTCTATTCATATGAACACCATGGCGGCACCCGTCAGGCGGCCTCGGTTTTTAATGTGCCCGAACATCAAGTGATCAAAACCCTGGTGATGGAAATCGATTCAAAACAGCCGCTTTTGGTTTTGATGCATGGGGATTGCGAAGTGTCCGTCAAACAACTGGCCCGTGAGCTCAATGTCAAACGTGTCGGTTTTTGTGATGAAGCGTCTGCTCAAAGGCATACCGGATATATGGTGGGCGGCATCAGTCCTTTTGGAACGCGAAAGTCGATCCCGGTGATCGTGGAATCGTCGATCATGATTCTCGATAGCATTTACATCAACGCCGGTAAGCGGGGATTTATGGTTGAAATCGACCCCCGGGACCTTTCAAAAGTCTTGCCGCTTAAGGAAGCCAACGTTGCGGTTAGTTTTCAAGATTCATAAATTTCGCGTTTGTTATCTCTGTGATCCACCATGTAGAGCAGCGTTCCTTTTTCTCTGATTTTGTCCAGGAGAGACGGAAGCCGTTGCCGGTCGATCTGGTAAATTCTGAAGTAAAAATTCAGATAGCCTTCGGGAACGTTGTCCGTCGAACTCAGGATGCTGGCGGTGCGCGCGCCATAGGCATGGATGAGTTCTCGGACTTCTTTGATGATGCCGGTCATATCTTTAATTCGAATGGCAAACTGAATGCCCTTTTTCCCCAAGCCGCTCAAGGACAACAGGACCCTGAAAATATCACTTCGCGTAATGATTCCGACCAGCCGGTTATTTTCGTCAACGACCGGAAGCCCTGAAATCCTTTTTTCCAAAAGTATCGCGGCGGCTTCTTCCACCGTGTCATACGGTTTTGCCGTATGGACAGGTGTTTTCATTAAATTCCTGACTTGTATTTTGGAGATTAGGAATAAAAGCTCGTGCATATCGAGGGTTGTTGCATCCGAAGGAGATGCTTTCTTCAAATCTCTGTCGGTGATGATGCCCACAAGCTTTTCGTTTTCCATAACCGGCAGTATTTTAATATTGCGTTCCTGTAAAATAAAAATGGCGTTTTGCATGGAATCATCGGCGTCTACCGTTGTTACTGCTTTACTCATCCAGTTTTTAACCAGCATCTTATTTCCTCCTGTGTTAAGTTAAGCGTCGGAATTTCAACAACTGAACGAAATTGTGAGATATTATTGAGGCTTAAACACCTATTTGACCATGGAATAATGTAATCGTGGAATAATGGAAGGTTGGTTTTTAAAAGGATTGGATTCATTTTTAATGGTGCCGTGTATACTTGATTTTAAAACTAACCCAACGTCGCATTATTGCAAGACCCATTGTTCCAGTATTCCAGTATTCCATTATTCCACATAAAGGCCGGCGCATCCTGAAATGACATGCCAAAAGCATTTGGACACTGATTAATATATTTATTATCTCATAAAAATGGGTTCGCTTCAAGTATCCGCAGATCATTTCGAATCCAAAGTATCTTGACTTGAAGGTGAAAAGTTCTTATGAAGTGAATTCCTGTAAAAATGACGCATCCGGAAAAACGAAAGGTACAAATAAAAGATAAATGAAAGATAAAATCAAAGGCATCATTGAAAGTTCTGTTTTACGCGCACATAAAAGCAAAGAACTGCCGTCGGCTGAATTTCCAGACATCGAGGTTGAAGTCCCCAAAATCGCTTCTCACGGAGATTTCTCCACCAATATCGCCATGGTCGCCGCATCGGTTCAAAAGATGCCGCCGCGAAAGATTGCGGAAGCCATATTAAAACATATCGAAGATCCGGGCCATATTTTGGCGAAGACGGAAATCGCCGGTCCCGGGTTTATAAATTTTTTTATATCGACAGGGGCCTGGCATCCTGTTTTGCGTAAAATTCATCAGGAAGATGTGACTTACGGGGCCTCGAACCTCGGACAGGGTAAAAAAATACAGGTGGAATTTGTTAGTTCCAATCCTACGGGTCCCTTACATGTGGGTCACGGGCGGGGGGCTGCCGTGGGTGACAGTGTGGCCAACATTTTGCGCTGCTGCGGATATGATGTACAAAAAGAATACTATATCAACGATTCGGGACGCCAGATCAACACGCTGGGTCAATCCGTCTATTTGCGCTATAAGGCGCTGCTCGGAGAGGAAATTCAATTTCCCCAAGAGTGTTATCAAGGGGATTATATCCGTGATTATGCCAAAGACATACTGGATCGAAAAGGAAAGGCGCTGCTGGACCAGGATGAGGCGCAATCGATCTTATTTTGCGCCCGTTTTGCTGCCCGGCGCATTATATCGGAAATCCGGAAAGATCTGTCGGATTTCGGTGTTGAGTTCGACAACTGGTTCAGCGAACAGAGCCTTTATGATACCGGCAAAGTGAGCGCTGTTGTCGAAGCGTTTAAAGATAAACACATTATATATGAAAAAGAAGGCGCATTATGGTTTAAAACCACGGACTTCGGGGATGAAAAGGATCGCGTCGTCGTCCGCCAAAACGGACAAACCACATATTTTGCGTCCGACATCGCGTATCACATGGATAAGTTTGCGCGTGGCTTTGACCGGGTCATCGATGTTTGGGGGGCTGACCATCATGGTTACATTCCCCGGGTTACCGGCGCCGTCGAGGCATCCGGTTTGAGCAGGGACCGGTTTAATGTGATTCTGGTTCAGCTCGTCAACCTTCTTCGGGAAGGAGAGCCGATCGCCATGTCGACACGCGCCGGAGAGTTTGTGACACTCAATGAAGTCGTCAAGGAAGTGGGGAGAGATGCCGCAAGATTTATATTTCTTACACGTCATTACGACAGCCCCCTTGATTTTGATCTGGAACTGGCAAAGAAAAAGACCAACGACAACCCGGTTTTTTATGTCCAATATGTTCACGCCAGAATTTCAAGTATCTTGCGAAAGGGGCGAGAAAGAGGCATGCGTGAATTCGGGTGGGATAAAACCGCCGCTGAAATGCTGCAGGAACCCGAAGAACTCCAACTCATCAAAACCATGGGGCGTTATCCCGAAGTTGTCGAAGACAGCGCAAAATATATGGAGCCGCATCGAATCACATTTTATTTAATGGAGCTTGCGTCCTGTTTTCATGCATATTACAACAAGCACAGAGTATTGACAGACGATCCAACGCTCTCCAAGGCCAGGCTCTGTTTGGTGCTGGCAGTACAGAAAGTCATTCGTAACGGGCTGTCTCTGCTCGGGGTATCCGCACCGGACAAGATGTGATTTTCGTTGGCTCTCGAAAAAACTATTCCTATATTGTTTAAATTTTGGAATTTTGGTCATTGGGATTTGTTATTTGGAGTTTACATAGATGACTAAAGAAGAAAAAAAGCAGTCCTCTAAAGACAAATCTTCCAATAAACAGACGTCAAAGAGACTCATTCCCTATATTGGGTTGACCTTGTTTGCCTGTGCGTGGATGTTTGTTCTCGGCATTTTTGTGGGAAGAGAGACGGTTCCCGTACGGTTTGACATTGAAAAGCTCCAAAACGAATTGGCCGCCTTAAAAGAAAGGGTCGTCAAAAAGGAACTGGATCAGTATAAAATCGATTCAAATGCAGATGCGACTAAAACCAAAATGAAATTTTATGAGACCCTTAAAAAAACCGGAAAAGAAGACAGCCTGAACAATCCTATGCTTAAACAGACAAAAAAATCTTTTCCCGAAAAGTCCGCTTCTTTGTCAAAAGACAACATGCCGGCCCCTGGCGACGCCTCAACCCGAAAAGACACGAAATCCGGTTTTAAAAAACCGACTCAGGACACGCCGGCTACTGTTGCAAAGCCGGCGCCGGCCGGCAAGAATGTTACGATTCAGGTCGCTTCATTAAAAGAAGCCCGTGATGCCGACAAGCTGGTGAGCCAATTAAAAAAAGAAGGCTACCCTGCGTATCGAACCATCGGCAAAATTCCGGGCAAAGGCGTCTGGTTCAGGGTGCGGGTGGGATATTTCAAAAACAGGACCGAAGCCGGTCTTATGCTAAAGCGGCTGAAAAAAGAAAAAATTGAAGCGGTGATTGTTCAGCGTTAGAAGCTCGATTCAGACTGTTTCCTAAGCTGTTAAATTTTAGGTTTTTTATCACGAAAGCACCCCGTACGATCTGCTGGACTTACGGGGCAGGCGAAAGTTTGAAAACACGAAATCAATTTTATATTATCTTTTTCGTGCTTTTTCTTTTTCGTGTTTTCGTGATATTTTTCATTTTTTTTGTGTATTCTAAAAAAAGTATGAAGCGATCTTAAAGGAAATTTTATGAAAATAAGCAAAGAAGAAGTCATTTATGTGGCGGACCTGGCCAGACTCGAGGTAGATGACCAACTTGTCGACAAGCTCGCCGAACAGCTGGGGACAATATTGGAGTACATGGAAACACTGGAAAGTGTTGACACCAAGGGCGTGCGTCCGACATCCCATGCGATTTCCATGACCAATGCCTTTCGGGAGGATGAGGAAGCGCAAATTTTCAACAGGGATTCAGCACTGGCCAACGCTCCGGATAAAGAAGATGGCAATTTTATCGTTCCGAAAGTTGTCGGGTAATAACTTTTTTCGTGTTTTCCAACTTTCGCCTGCCCCGTAGGTCCAGCAGATCGTACGGGGTGCTATCGTGATCAATAGATTGATGCCCGGCGGTTCGAAGAAGGAACAATTGCATATGAAACTACATGAACTCACCATACAGGAAGCCCACCGGCGCTTAAAACAAAAAGAGATATCTTCAACGGATCTGACACGGGCCGTTCTCGATCGCATCAATGCTGTTGATGACCCCGTTGGGGCATATATTACCGTGGACGGGGAAGCCGCCGTGGCCCAGGCTGAAATGGCCGATGCGGCAATTTCACAAGGGCGTATAACACCCCTTACCGGGATTCCCGTCGCATTGAAGGATCTCATCTGCACCAAAAATCTTCGAACCACATGCGGTTCAAGGATTTTAGAGAATTTCATTCCGCCCTACGATGCCACAGTGGTCAAAAAATTGAAACGTGCAGGGGCTGTGATCGTCGGCAAGCTGAACATGGATGAATTTGCCATGGGATCGTCCACCGAGCATTCCGGCTTCAAGTTGACCCGCAATCCATGGGATCTGACGCGTATTCCCGGCGGCTCCAGCGGTGGATCGGCTGCGGCGGTTGCAGCGGATATGTGCATCGGCGCTTTGGGTTCGGATACCGGCGGATCCATCCGGCAGCCGGCATCCCACTGCGGCGTGGTGGGGTTGAAACCGACATACGGGAGGATTTCCCGTTTCGGCCTGGTCGCCTTTGCGTCTTCATTGGACCAGATCGGACCTTTAACGAAAACCGTTTCCGACAGCGCTGTTATGATGAACACCATTGCAGGTTACGATGCATCCGACTCCACTTCCGTGCCCGAGGATGTGCCGGACTATACCGCCTTTTTGGAAAGCGGTTTGAATAACATGGTGGTGGGCATTCCCAAAGAATACACTGCGGCCCGGGGACTCGATCCGGATGTTTCTACAGTCGTGGAAAATGCGGTTCGGAAAATAAAAGAACTGGGCGCACACTGTGTCGAGATTTCTTTACCCCACTCGGAATTCGTGGTGGCGGTTTATTATGTTATTGCGCCATCGGAAGCCAGTTCCAACCTGGCGCGGTATGACGGGGTCAAATACGGATACAGGGATAAAGACCAAAGCGGTCTAATGGAGATGTACAAAAACACCCGGTCCAAAGGATTCGGACCGGAGGTGCAGCGCCGGATTCTGTTGGGGACCTATTCCCTTTCGGCCGGATATTACGATGCCTATTATGGAAAGGCTTCCCAGGTCAGGACGTTGATCATTGAGGATTTCAAGAATGCTTTCAATCGCTGTGATGTCATCCTTTCACCGGTGGCGCCGACCCCGGCTTTTAAGATCGGGGAAAAGGTCGATGACCCGCTGACCATGTACCTGTCCGACATATTCACCCTATCGGCAAACCTTGCCGGAATTCCCGGGATTTCCGTTCCTTGCGGATTTTCATCCGAAGGCCTTCCCATCGGCCTTCAGATCATGGCCAGGCATTTTGAAGAAGGAAAACTTTTCAAAGTGGCCTACAATTTCGAACAGACCACGGATTTTCATACAAAAAAACCACAGCTTTTTGGTAACCGCCGATGAACGCAGACTCACGCTGACGTTTTGTTCGGCCGACGTGGCCGAACAAAAAGATGCATATTGGAAGCGGAAGGATAGGATATTGAAATTGCAGAAATTTGATGAATTTTAACCTTGAATCTGTTACAAAATCCCAAATAACAAATCTCAAATAACAAACAAATCCCAATGACCAAAATTCAAAATAACAAACCAGTTTATGACCTTGAAGAAAGAACATTCCAATTCGCAAAAGCTGTCAGACTTTTTGTTAAAACGTTGCTGAAGACAATTGCAAATATTGAAGATAGCAAACAGTTAATACGTGCCTCCGGTTCAGTGGGGTCAAACTACAGGGAGGCTAACGAATCATTAGGCAAAAAAGACTTTTTGATGAGGATAAAAATATGTCGTAAGGAAGCAAAAGAAAGTGCATATTGGCTTAGATTGATTCATGAGACGAATAATCTGAAAAATGGGGATGTAGCCCAGAGGTTAATTCAAGAGGCGACGGAATTGATGAAAATATTTTCGTCAATACTGGAAAAATCAAAATATTTTAAGTCATTGGAATTTGGAATTTGAGATTTGTTTGTTATTTGATTTTTGGGATTTGTTATTTTATGAATTCCGTGAAGTCTTAATTTTCTATGGTTTTAGCGAAGAAATATTAATATAGGAGATTGATATATGAGTATTCAGCCGAGTGGAGAAGATTTGAGAAAAGCCGTCAAATGGGTTTCCGAGGAACGTCAGTTCAATCAAGGAAAGGAATTAAAAGCTATCGTTGAGGAGGCGTGCGTGAAATTCGACCTGTCACCCAAAGATGCGGATTTTTTGCTCCGCCATTTGCTGGAGCAGGAATAAAAAGCAATGACGTCCAAAATCAAAATCCTCCCTGAAATTCTTTCCAACAAAATCGCTGCAGGCGAGGTGGTGGAACGTCCGGCCTCCATCGTCAAGGAACTGGTTGAAAATGCGCTGGATGCAAACAGCACCCGAATTATGATCGATGTGGGAAAGGGCGGCCGGTCGTTGATTCGCGTTTCCGACAACGGAATCGGAATGAGCCGCGATGACGCCATCTTGTCGGTGGAGCGATACGCCACCAGCAAGATCTACAAGGATGCAGATCTGTTTGCCATTAACACCCTTGGGTTTCGAGGGGAAGCCCTGCCGAGCATTGCAGCGGTCTCGAAATTTCGTCTCAATACGCGTGCTGAGAACGCCCCGTCCGGAACCGAAATCGTTGTCGAGGGGGGGACCATCAAAAAGGTATCGGAAATCGGCGCTCCCCAGGGGACCATGGTGACCGCGGGACAGATTTTTTTTAACATGCCGGCCCGCCGAAAATTTTTAAAGACGGTCACCACGGAAATGGGACACATCGTCGACTCCTTGACCAAAATCGCTTTGGGATGGCCCGGGATCCAGTTCAGATTGACCCATAACCAAAAACTTGTCAAAAACTGGCCGGCCACCGGCAATGCCATCGACCGGATCGTGGATATCCTGGGAAGAGATGTCAAGGACGATCTGTTCGACGTTGAATTTTCAACAGATGATGTTTCGGTGACCGGATGGATATCCTCGGCCCGGAATACGCGCAAGACCTCACGGGGGATTTACATTTATGTGAACGGCCGGGTGGTGCGTGATCGGATCATCCAGCATGCCTTGTTCGAGGGGTATTCCGGTAGATTGGTCAAGGGGCAGTTCCCCCTGGCGGTCCTTTTTATTCGTGTCCCCTATGATCAGGTGGATGTCAATGTCCATCCCGCAAAACACGAGATCCGGTTTTCACGGCAAAAGAAAGTCCACGAAGTTATCGCACGGGTCGTGGCGAACCGGTTGCGTGTTGGGGATGCGCCTGCATGGCGCCCGAAACAGTATATCGGAACAGACGCCGTAGGACAAACGCATCGGATTTCAGAGTCAGACATTGATTTTAGTGTACCGGGAGGAACATTTCAATTCGGAAAGTCACTGGAAGGACCGGCCCCTCGCTTCACCCGGACCGACAACCGGGATCCCGATGAGAGCAGAATCCCGGCTTCTCCGGTGCCGGGAGTTGCATTGCACAAGGAATCGAATGCGGTCCCAAGCAGCGTCCAGGCAGAACTTTGGGGGAACAAGCGGTTCGGGGATCTGCGTGCCATCGGCCAGCTCCGCGACACTTATATCCTTTGTGAATCTTCTGACGGGCTGGTTCTCATCGATCAGCATGCCGCCCATGAACGGGTCCTCTTCGAAAAACTCAAACACCGGTTTCAGGATGAAAAAAAACCGTCCCAGCGGTTGCTGATCCCCGAAACCATCGATCTCGGATACCGGGAATCGAAAATACTCGAGAAGCTGGTTCCGAGCCTTTTTGAACTGGGGCTGGAGATAGCGCCGTTCGGGGGCGATACTTTTGTGGTAAAAGCGGTCCCTTTGCTGTTGAAACACAAAGCAATCAAACCGCTGGTGATTGAAATGGTGGAAATGTCGGCCCAGATCGATATCTCTTCCGGCCTGGATGCGGCCCTTGACCGGTGTCTCGAGGTAATGGCCTGTCACGGTGCTGTACGAGCCAATGAGAGGTTATCGGACAGAGAGATTCGCGAGTTGCTCGATCAAATCGATGCGTGCGATCATCCTTCAAACTGCCCCCATGGCCGCCCCACGTGGATCCGTTTTGGCTTCAAGGACCTCGAGAAAATGTTTAAGAGGATCGTTTAGTAAATAGGAAATAGAAAAGAGAAAATAGAAATTAGGCACGCGGGTTTCAGCGAGTAAAGAACTGATAACTTTATCATTACTAAAATAAAAAGGCCGGCTTAAACAACCGGCTTTTTTATGTGTCATAAAATCGTTGCACGATTTTGTTTAAAAAAACTTATACTGCATGCCTATTGCTAAGAAGAAATTATTTTTTTCGTACTCTATCGTACTGCCGGTTGTCGAACTGACGAAAGAAGCGCTTTGGTAGAAAGAATTTCCTATGGCGAAATTAAAAATCATAGCGGGACTATATGCATATGCTACCCCTCCGCCGATGGTGTCGGCGTTCAAGGCCGGCGATTCCGGGAGCATGTTCTCGGCATCGATTCCGGTATCTGTGTGAAGATATCCGATACTCCCCTTGAGCTTGGGATTAAAGGTGTACTCAAGAGCAAGCCCCAGGTCATAGCCGTTATCAACAAGATCTTCATCACCCATCCAGTCGGCATCCTCATTAAAATAGTAAGTAAGGTTGGTCTCCAGCCGAACTTTGTCGTTCACTTTATAGGACACACCCAGTGCTAATATGGCGGGCAGATCGCGTGTGCTTTCTCCGCCATTGGTGATGCCTAAAGAGGGCAGGATACCTAAATTATCCTGATTAACGGTTTGATCGTAATCCAGATTGACTTTGGTGTTGTAACGTATGCCGATGTTCCACTGGTCGTTGGGCGAAATATCCAAGCCGATCACCCCACCCCACCCATCCGCATCTTCCTCATAATCCACTGCAGCGGTGACATCGTCATTGGCTCCTCCCGGCAAACTATTGGCAGCGCTAATCGTGACATTGCCTTGGGCTTCTTTGTGGGTGTCCACATACATCGCCGCCAGAGAAACCGAGAACATGTCGTTAATTTTAAACGTCCCACCCAATGTGTACCCCAATCCGATTTGTTCCGCATTTAAATTTTGATTGCTGATACTCGAGTAAAAGAAATTGGCCGGGACAGAGTTAGCGGCCAGTAGTGCATTCGCATTAGTGATGAGACCCAAACCGATTGCCGAGGTGGTTGCATCCCCGTTTTCATAGTCGACTTTACCGCCGCCTAACACATTGGAAAGGGCAAAGAACCCGGCCCATCGATCTTTTTTATAAAGCAGAAACAGCCCGGGTATATACGAAGGTTCATCCGAATCGTAATCTGTGCCATTGATGCGGTTGGTGTAATCTTTGTTAATGTATTGAGCGGAGAAATTGCCATAGAATCCATCCTCCATTTTTGTCACACCCGCTGGATTATACATGACAATATCGGCCGAGTCGGTTGCTGCGTTCCGATTAAATGTTCTGATGTACTCTGCGCTCCAGTTGGTCTTGTTTTCAATTCCGCCGGCAAAAATGGGGGACGCACTGGCAACAATCAGGCTTATCACGCATAGAAAAACAAAACGCTTTCTCATTCCACCACCTCCTGTAACGTTGTCCGGTTTTAAATAGTTACTTCGGCCACATTTAGCGATTGCTTTAGAAGATATCGGTATAAAAGTCAAATATATTTACCCTTAAAATTTAAAACGATCACGAAAACACGAAATAAGGGGCGCACGAAATTTAATAATTGTCTTTTCGTGTTTTCGAACTGTCGCGCTTTCGTGGTAAGAATCTTTTTATAATCAAATACAAAAGGTTGACAATTCAAATGATAGGGTGCTTTATGGGAGTCGAAAACAAAAATAACCAGGAATTACATAAAATTTTTTCAATTGTATGTACAAGATATGGGAATATCCCATAAAAAAAGATACAATATGGGCTAATTCAATAAAATTATATATAATTTATATATAATTTTGCTTGACATCAACTTCAGGAAGGGCGATGATGGGTGGCAATATGGGATTTTATTCGATTTTGAGACATTAGAATCGAATAAAAAGAAGCTTGACAAGCTATTTGCAGACTGTTAGTGAGTTAACTAATTTCGTGCCCATGTTTTTCGCGGCGGGAAAGGCAAATGATGCCGCCCGATGGGGCCCGATGATGTCATCGGGTGATGCGGCACGGGGAAAGGAGGTGAAACGGGAAAGAAAAGCGTTTGAAATTATTAGGTGAGATTTACAGAAAAATCATTTTTTAACTTTAGTCTTGATTCCATTAAGGAGGAAATTAAAGATGAAGAAATTGATTATCATGCTTGCTGCCCTTGCGATGGTCGCCGCGTTTACCGCCAGCGCCATGGCAGACGTAAGTCTTTACGGCAGCGCCCGGTTTAACACGTACAGTGTTGATACCGACAAAGAGTTCAGCGGATTGAATTTCGACACCCGAGATACGCAGTGGAGAATGGGCAACCTGTCCCGATTCGGCGCCATATTCAAGGGAGACACTGTTGGCGGCCGTTTCGAACTGGATGCCAGAAACGGTAGTAAGGGGACTTATTCGCCTGACACCGACACCACCGGTGCGTCCGGTCTCGGAAACATGCGATTGCGGCTTCTCTATGGTACCTGGAATTTTGGTTCTGGAGAGCTTCTGATCGGGCAGAATTACCCGCTGTACAACTTTGCCATCAGCAGTATCGCCTATACCACCGGCGGTCTGCAGCCTTATGGCGGTGTGGCCTATGCCGACCCGCGAGTTTCGCAGATCCGTGTGACTTTCGGCAATCTTAAAGTGGCATTTATAACTCCATATACAGCAAAAGATGGGTACGATGGAGCACCCCCCGATGATTATGATTATACCACAGAGCCGAAACTTCCGAAAGTCGAGGTCGAGTACGATCTGAAGTTCGATCCTATGGCCTTTCAGTTAGTGGCTGGCTATCAGAGTTATGATGCCTTGAATAGTGCTGAAGACTCCAAGAGTATTGATTCCTGGGTCATCGCGGGTGCCGGTAAAGTGCATTTCGGTCCTGCTTACATCAATCTGGCGCTGTCTTACAGGGTCAACGGCGGCAACTACGGTGTGTGGACCGCGGTCAATGAAGACGCACAGTGGAGCGATGGTGACTTTCAGGATGCCAAAACATTCGGTGCTGTCGGGGCGATCGGCTGGAAGATCAACGACATGTTCACGGTCGAAGCCAGCGCCGGCTATCTGAGCGCCGACTATGATAATCTGGGCTCCGCAGAAGATACCGCCAGGTCATATGGTTTTCTGGCCCAAATCCATCTGGCACCGGGCGTCATGATCCAGCCTGAATTTGTGGTGTTGGACAAAGACAAAATCAAAGATGCGGCTGGGCAGGAGTTTGACCAAGGCAAGCAAACCGCCATCGGTGTGTGGTGGAAGATCGATTTCAAATAATCTTGCCTGAACTGGCATAACAGCTAAAAACCCGGGGGCGGTATCGCTTCCGGGTTTTTTTATATAGGAAGTAGAAAATAGAAAAGAGGAAATAGGAAAACGAAAACCACGGATGAACGCGGATAGACACAAATATTTAGAAAAATATAGGGTAAAACAGGCTGAAGATCAGAAGGCAAGAAGATAAGATTCAGCCGTCGTAGCCATAAGCTACTACCTCAAATGAGTGTAAACAAAACCGATGGGGATTATAATGCATTAA
>JAJDND010000226.1 GCA_022340885.1 Desulfobacterales bacterium
GTCAATTTGCGGTTTTCAAAAGAAAATTTTTATTTGTTTTTTGTCTGCTTTTTGATAAATAATCATGATAAATTCTCCGGAAAGGAATCGCTCATGAAGGAATTCAGTGTTGAAGAACTCGCGAAGTACAACGGACAAAACGGAAATCCCGCTTATGTTGCATATCGAGGGGATGTCTACGATGTCAGTAACAGCAAACTCTGGCGTAACGGCATGCATATGAAGCGTCACCATGCAGGCCGTAACCTGACAACCGATATCCAGGCCGCACCCCATGAACCGGATATACTGGATAGATACCCCAAAGTCGGAACGGTCAAAAAAGAGGTCGAAGAACCGCAAGTACCTGCCGCTCTTGCCGGAGTGATAAAAAAATATCCGATGCTGCAACGCCATCCGCATCCAATGACGGTTCATTTCCCGATTGCTTTTGCATTTTCCCCGCCGGTATTTATCTTTCTTTATCTCATTACCGGCATCAAATCTTTTGAGGTTACGGCGTTTCACTGCCTGGGTGCCGGCATCATATTTACCGCTGTCGCGATTGCGACCGGTTTTTATACCTGGTGGCTGAATTATCTGGCCAGGATGATGACGGTATTGAAAAAAAAAATCCCTCTGGCATTTGTGATGCTGACCGTCGAAATCACCCTCTTTATTTGGCGACTCAAGGTGCCGGAAATTCTCGACCCTGTCGGCGGATCCGGCTTAATTTTTCTGGTGCTTGTCTTTGCATTGCTGCCCATGATAACGCTTATCGGCTGGTACGGGGCATCCATTACATTTCCGGTTGAAAAGTGAAGAATCAGAGCCCAGAGGGCTCGGCTTTGGTTATCCCCTGAAGGGATTCGCTCTGATGATCGTCTTGGTTGAAATTTGTGATTTTTAATGCAAAACCTCACGGCAGAGCCAAAGAGCTCTGACCCGGCCAAAAGGGCCAGGTTTTTCTATACTGAATAAAAATCGTTAGCTCATTCCAGCATATGCTCCTCGGTCACGGCATGGCCGGGCTTCAGCTCAGGATGCTTCATCAATATCCGCGCGCAGGTGTTATATCTGAGGATCGCCTCCTCGTTGCCGGCAGGCCGGCTCTTTAAAGCTTCTTCGTAGGCTTCCATAGCTTGACGAAACCAGTCATAGGCCAGGGCATCCGATCCGGGCCCCCCACGGGATAAATGGGTTTTTGCCCGGCGTTCGAAAATAATCCCTGAATAATAGGATTTGCAATAGCCGTCGCAAACACGATTGAGAAGTTCCTTGGCGTTGTTGAATGCCGGATTCAATTCCGTTTCGAATTGATCCGTGAGCGCGAGCAGCATAATGATCAGTGCCTGCTGATTATCGGGTTCGGCCTCTAGGATATCCAGACAGATGCTTTCGGTTTCAACGGGTTCATTCAACAGCCGGTACTGTCTGGCTTTATCGAGGGCGGCGGGAATGGCTTCCTTGGAAAGGCTCTTGAGTTTAAGATCCATAATGCCTCCTTTGGTTTTAGAAAAGATTTCAGTGTTCGGAGTTCAGCGGTTCCAGTTTTCAGGTCGGAAGGCATAGAGCATAGCGCATGGGGCATAGAGGCTGACGTCAGATGACGGACGATATGCGCTCTGGCCTCAGACCTCTGAATTCAGAGACTTCTATTCTTTTTCCTCTTTTCTATTTTCTCTTTCCTATACCCCATCAAGTTCCCGCATTGCGGGGGAAACCCGGATTGCGATATAGGTTAAATCTAGGGTCGATAAACACAAAGTCAAGTATTTGGGATAATGGCTCAAGATTCGGTTTTCTGCTTTTCCCTGACTAGCCGTTTGATCTGGCCCAGGCACTTGGTCACCGGAATTCCTTTGGGGCACACATCCGTGCACCACCACATGGTTTTGCATCCCCATACCCCGTCATCGGTATCGATTTGTGCCAGTCGGCTTCCCGTGGCCGTATCCCGGGAATCGAAAATGTAGCGAAAAGACCGCAGCAGGGCCGCAGGGCCCAAATAATCCGGATTGGCCCTGCTGATGGGACAGGCTGCGGTGCATGATGCGCAAAGAATACACCTCAGGGCCGGCTCGAAAAAGCGCTGGTTTTCCGCTTCCTGAAGCCTTTCCCGCTCGGGCTCATCCAAATCGCTGATCAGATAAGGACGCACATGCCGGTGTTTTTCGAAAAACGGATTCATGTCGACCACCAGATCCTTAACCACATTGAACAGTGGCAAAGGTTCGATAACAAAGTTGTTTGCGGTTTTAAAATCCCGGATGAGTTTTTGGCACGCCAATTCGATGCGGCCGTTAATCATCATGGCATCCGACCCGCAAATACCGTGCGCACAGGAAAAACGGTATGCCAGGGTAGGATCCTGTTCCCAGCGGATACGGTTGAGGCAATCCAGAATCTTATCAGTAGGTGCGGTTTCCAGGCTGTATTCCTGATAATGGCCTTCGGAATCGACGGCCGGATCAAATCGATAGATGATAAAAGTGCTTTTCATATTAATATTTCCTCTCTTTGGGTTCGAAGTCGGTTATTTTTACCGACTTGGTGAGGAACTGCGGTGCTGCTTTGGGCCCCGCATAACAAAACAATGAATGGACCAGCCAGTGCTCGTCGTCTCTGTCCGGGCAGTCTTCGCGAAAATGGGCGCCTCGGCTCTCATCACGATTCAGGGCGCCCAACGTAATCGCCTCGGCCAGATCCAGCATATAACCGACTTCCAGGGCATCCAACAGATCGCGATTGAAACAGCGGCCTTTGTCTTGAATGCTGATTTGCCCACAGCGTTCCTTGAGCAAGCGGAGCTTTTCCATCACTTTTACCAGCGTTTCGCCACGACGAAAAACAGAAACATCGTCCATCATGATTTTCTGCATCTCTGATCGAATGGCACCGGAGCGTTCCCGGCCGGTACTTTCCATTAAGGCTGCAATCTGAGCAGCGGTTTCAGCGGTCGGATCATCCCCGGATAAAGGCGGCAGGCCGATGGTGTGTATATAACGGCGAATGGACCGGCCGGCGCGTCGACCGTAAACAAGTACATCGAGCAAAGAATTGCATCCCAATCGATTTGCGCCGTGAACAGACACACATGCGCATTCACCGGCGGCATACAGTCCGGAAATGGTGTGATCCTGATTATCGACCATGACCCGGCCGTCCGTGTCCGTGGCGATGCCCCCCATCATATAATGACAGGTCGGCTGCACCGGAATGGGCTCTTTGGTAACATCCACACCTGCATAGGTGCGGGCAAACCCGGAAATTTCCGCCAGTTTACTGGATATCACTTCTTCTCCGAGATGGGTGAGGTCCAGAAAAACGTAGTCTTTCCCGTCGATGCCTTTCCCGTCTCGTATTTCCCTGAGAATACATCTGGAAACCATGTCGCGGGGGGCCAGATCTTTAATCGTCGGCGCGTAGCGTTCCATGAACCGTTCGCCCTCGCTATTGCGCAGGATCCCTCCCTCTCCTCTTACGGCCTCGCTGATCAAGATTCCCAGCTTGTAAATACCGGTGGGATGGAACTGCACGAATTCCATATCCTCCAGCGCCGCGCCGGCGCGAAAAGCAATGGCCATTCCGTCACCCGTAGAGGCAAAGGCATTGGAGGATGTTCGAAAAATCTTTCCGGCCCCTCCCGTCGCAAGGAGTACCGCCTTGCTGTGAAAATGATGAAGGGTGCCGCTGGCCAGTTCATAGGCGGTAACCCCGCAGCATCGCCCGTCCCGGACCGTCAAATTCATGATCTGATACTCATTGAAAAAATCGATACCCCGCTGCAGACATTTCTCCCAGAGGGTATCCAGAATCACCCGTCCGGTGCGGTCAGCCGCAAAACAGGCCCGCTTGATGGCTGCCTTGCCGAAATTACTGGTGTGGCCGCCGAATGCCCGTTGGGCAATCCTGCCCTCTTCGGTCCGATTAAAGGGGACTCCCATGTGTTCGAGCTCGTAAATGGTCCGCGGTGCATCTTTGGTGAGAATCTCAACGGCATCCTGATCAGCCAGATAATCACTTCCTTTGACCGTGTCGAACATATGCCATTTCCAGTGATCCTCCTCCTCGTTGCCGAGGGCGGCACCGATCCCCCCCTGGGCGGCTCCCGAGTGTGAGCGCGTCGCAAAAACCTTGCTGATAATGGCCGTTCGGGTGTCCTCTCCCAGCTCGATGGCGGCGCGCAGCCCGGCCAGACCGGCGCCAACGATAACGACGTCGTACTGATGGTTCATGGTTCACCTCGCAAGTATTGCCTGAATCCCGTTGTCCAGCGGGACCAGCCTGCTCCGCCGTATTGATGGTGCTTAAAATCAAACATGCGGAACGTGTTGATGGGTTGAGGTTGGAAAGAACGAAAAATTTGAATTGTGGTTGTTATCGGATCAATTAAAAAGATGTGACAAAGATCTCTGAACTGGGTTAACTCCAAATAGAATAACGAAAGAAAAAAGTATTGTCAATTACCTAATTTTCTTTTCTTTGTCTTGCAGGAAGATAAAAGATGATTACGTTGAAAATAGGAAATGTTGGAATTGCGCGAATAAGGAGGGTTGAACGATGACTGAAAGGAAAATCACCAGACAGGAACAAAACTGTATCAGCCAGTGCATCAACAAATACTGGGGCCGTGACCATGAAAATGTTGAAGACGATGAAAATCGGGACAAAGAATACGAACAATGCCTGTCATCTTGCAAAGTCTGCGGTTAAGAGAACCGGTTTTTATCTCTTTTCGAGGATTTGATTGATGGCGGCTTTCATATCGGATGTAGAACCCGTGCACGAACCATTCCTGCACAGGTGTGCCGTTGTTTCTCCCTCGATCACCTTCAGACCGTCGGTAAAACCGGCGAACCGGGTCAAACGATCGGCATTCTGAGCCGATTTGACCAGCGTGACTTTATTGGGCGTAAAATAAAGATTCAGGGTCGAAAGCAACTGATGTACTTCGGCTTTTTCCGCTTCCCCGGTAATAACGACCTCCTGCCCCGGACGCAATGCAAAATCGAGTCCTGTCAAAAAGAAGGTGGATGCGGTGGGCTGGGAATTCAGCGTTCCGGAGAAAGCGTGCAATAGGGCCTGCGCCTTTTCTTCCCATTTTGGATTTCCGGTGAGTCTCGACAGACACAGCAAATTGTAAAAAGCAACGGAATTTGCAGATGGGAGGGCGCTGTCGTAAAGTTCTTTGGGTCGAACCGGCAGCTCGGTCTCTTTTCCGGTGGTGAAAAAGCCGCCGTTCTCATCATCCCAGAACGCATCGATCATCGCTTCTTGAAGATTCACGGCGGTTTCTGCAAATGCCAGATCGAATGTGGCCTGATACAGCGAAATAAGACCGTAAATGAAAAAAGCATAATCGGCGGCCTGGGCTTGAACAGCCAGTTCCCCATCGCGGTATCGGTGAAAAAGCCGGCCGTTGGCGTCCTTCATTTTCGAAAGGATGAATCGAACGGCGTTTTCGGCGGCTTCGGCATACCGAGGATTGCTCAACACCCGCGCGCCGAATGCAAATGCGGCAATCATTAACCCGTTCCAGTCCAAAAGAATCTTATCATCCTTTAAAGGATGTATCCTTTTTTCGCGAGCATGGAAGAGCCGGCTCCGGATTGTTTCCCAATCCTTTTCGATTTCCTCTGGTTTTGCACCGTATTTATCCGCCCATCGGTTCAAGCCGATGGTGAGATGCAAAATATTAGCGCCGGTTTTCCGTCCGGAGGCTTCTTCCTTAAAATTGCCTTCCGGACTCAGACGTAAAATTTTTTCCCACATACCGGCCTGATCGCCCTGAATTTGTTTGCGAAACTCATCCACGGTCCACACATAAAATTTTCCTTCCTCTCCTTCGGAATCCGCATCTTCGGCCGAAAAAAAAGCGCCGTCGGAAGATGTCATGTCCCGCAGCACATAGGCAAAGATTTCATCGGCAGTCTTTGCATAGAGAGGGTTTTTCGTGATCTGGTATGTCTCCAAATAGATGATGGAAATCAACGCCTGATCATAAAGCATCTTTTCAAAATGCGGCAGCAGCCAATTTTTATCGGTGGAATAACGGTGAAAGCCGAATCCCACATGATCCCATATTCCCCCCAAACGCATCGCGGTGAGCGTCTTCTCCACCATCTCCAAGGCTTTGGTGGCACCGGTGCGATGAAAGCAGCGTAACAAAAAGAGCAGCCGGTGAGGCATGGGAAATTTCGGGGCCGGGTCAAACCCGCCCGATAGAGGGTCGTATGTTCGCAGAATCTGTTCATAGGCGAGATCGAGCAGGGATTCATCGGGTTCAGCCGACGGGGTGAATGAAAACATCCGTTGCATATTTTCCGCGATACTTGCTGCGGACTCATTGACTTTAGCGGTCTGAGACGCCCATACATTTTTCACCTGCCGGCAGAGTTCGATCAACCCGGCACGTCCGAAACGGCTATTTTTTGGAAGATAGGTGGCGGCAAAGAACGGTTTTTTATCAGGGGTCAAAAAAAGATTCAGCGGCCATCCGCCGCTGCCGGTGAGCATTTGGCAGGCCGCCATATACACGGCATCGATATCCGGCCGTTCTTCCCGGTCCACTTTGATGCAAATAAAGGTATCATTAAGATATCCGGCCACTTCCTCATCTTCAAAGGATTCTTTTTCCATGACATGGCACCAGTGACAGGTTGCATACCCGATGGAAAGGAAAACCGGTTTATTTTCGGAGCTGGCTTTTGCAAAGGTCTTTTCCGACCAGGGATGCCAGTCCACCGGATTTTGGGCATGCTGAAGCAAATACGGACTTTTTTCATTGATGAGACGGTTTGGTGCCATGGCTTCCTCCTGTTTATACGGTTTTCTCCCCGCAGGAAATTAGATGAGGTTGCGCTACCGATGCGCTTCAAGACAAACAACACCCTCGTTCCCTACAACGGCATTGTGCGATATGCCTGCAGGCAGATCGAGCCGGTCGCCGGCATGCAGCAAAATTCGGCCTCCTGAGTCCGGCAATCCGAATGTAATCGACCCTTTAACGACAAAAATCACTTTGTGATAGGTATGCGCGTGGGCTCCGTAAACATCTCCCGGACTGTTTGACCAGCGATAGGGCTGCAGGCCTTCGGCATCCAGAATTTTTCGGACCGCCGCCTCATCCGGCGCGGTGTCACTTTCCCATCTGTGAACTTCGATGTTATCCGGTTTCATAATTGGTCTTCTCCCTTCACTTTATCACCTTCAGCCGATGGGTTTTTCGTAATTTTTCCCACAAAATGTCGATAATGGCGAAAGAGGCACTGTCCGCATTTATGGTTTTGTCTTTAATCGCAAATTTGCAGGATTCCATCAATTCCAGATTCCCGGACCAGAGCCGGAATGCGTTCCGGATATAGGCTCCCAAATTCGAATTGAGATCAATAAGCTCATCATAGGTCATATTGGCGATGAGGACTTTATCCTTCAATGTCAATTCCATTATTAACCTGTCGACCGCCTCATGAATAGTCTTCGGAATAACGTGAAATTTTTCGAACTGTTCTTTTTTGGAATAATCGTCAATTGAACGCCCGCCAGAAAGGTTCATCATGTCCAACAATAATGCCTTTTCAATCATGAACCTTGTATGATTTTCGATGTTGGGATTTTCGATTTCACCGGCGCCAGTCACGTAAGGCACGTCGATCTTTCTCAATTGAACCCAGTCATTGATCAGGGATGCCGCCTGAAACGCATTTTTTTGCTTGAGATCGATACCCAAAAGCTGATGTCTACATCTCAACGTTTCTCTTTCAGCCTGATAAAGATCCCCGGTCAGTTTGTCGTAGAAGATGATAAGGGTCCCTTTTGAATCCTTTACATTCCGTTTGATACATTCCAGATAATTGTCGGTCGCAATCTCTGTAAGATGATAGGATTCAGGCAATGTGCCGGTCTCGGTGGTTCGGCCTTTTGGTATCCATCCGCCGTGGGGAATATCGAGTTTGATTGCGGCGTCCAGAACAGCCCGGTCGGTCCCTGTTTGACCGCCGGAGATGATTTTCTTGACCACAATGTTTTCCTGTTTAAAATGTTAAGGCTGATGTTGTCATTTAACAATTCTTAATCCATGCGTTTTTCTGAGTCTTTCCCACAGCATCTTGATAATAACAAATTCAGCCTCGTTTTCACTGCGTATCGGTTTTCCCGAAACAAACCTGCAATCTGCCAGCAAGTCTTTATTTCCATGCCACACATTAAACGCTTTCTTGAAATAGCGGTGCAAATCAGCATCAACGCCGATCCCATCGTCCGATTTTATATTCGCTATTTTCAGCTTATCTCTCGAATCTAAAAGAGACATTAACCGGTCGACGGCTTCATCAACCGTTTTCGGGGGAATGGGTGCTTTCTCGAGATATTCTCCTCTTGAATGATCCTTTAAATTTTCACCGGGCTTTGCTTTAACCAGGCTCATCAGGATCGTGTTTTCAATTATTTCGGCGGTGTCTTTATAAACATCGCCGTCTTCACTGGCCCTTGAGCCTGTCACGTTGAGAACCTCTACGGCATTTTCGATGATCCATGCATTTATTTCGGCAGATGAGACAGCGGCCGGTATTTGACTTAAATCAATATGAAGGCATGGCCGGTGATGTTTTATTGCCATTTTCCGGCTGTAGTCAGCGCCGCCGCTCAAATCCCCATGGGATATGATGACCGTCCCATCCGATTCGATGACATTCTGCTCGATTTTTTCTTTATATCCGGAAACGGACATTTCCGTGAGTTGATATTTTTCAGGCAATACCCCTGTTTGGGTTTTCTTTCCCTTTTGAATCCAGCCGCCATGGGGGAACCTGCATTTTATAGCAGCATCGAGTGCAGCCTGGTCGGCCCCGACCTGACCGCCTGATATTATTTTTTTAAGCATAGCGAGATTGTCCTCTGTAGGTATTCAAGGGTTGTTCATCTTCCGATTGCCGCTGAGCTGATCCGGTTATTGTGGTTCCTGTTCTTCCGGCGCTTTTTTTCCATGCCCCCACAAACGGCATGTCCAGCCGGTTTTCCTCGGCGGTACCGCCGAACACCTTTTTACCATACTGCACCCATACGTCGTTGACAAGTTCGAAAAACCGCTCTAATTTCAAATAATGAATTGGGATCCGATCTATAAGGCCTTTCCGGTCAACCAGGAGATGATCTGGTTGAACAATTGCGGTACCACCCCAGCAGGAACCCACATCGTGAATGCACTTTCGCGCTTCATGGAAGGGTATTCCCGGAAAGGCATTCTTACCGAGACGGCCCGCTTCCCGGAGACCCGGCGACATATCAAAAGCATTCTATCCAGGCTCTTGAACTGCCTGCCCGAGGAGCTGGCCTTGATACACAACACGGCCGAAGGGATGAATATTATCTCTCACGGGTTGCAGTTATCAGCCGGAGATGAAGTCATCCTGCTTCAAAACGAATACCCCAGTAATATCTATCCCTGGCGACATCTTGAGAAAAAAGGTGTCAAACTGATAACGACCCCCATCGAAACGTCACCTGAAAACTTTTTACGAGAAATGAAGCGATTGATCACCGCCAAAACCCGGGCCGTCTCGCTGTCTGCGGTTCACTGGTGTACCGGCATGCCGCTGCCCCTGGAGCAGACCGGAGAATTGTGCCGGACAAACAACATCGACTTTGTGGTTGACGGCGCCCAGGGGGTCGGCATGCAACCTGTGGATGTCCGGTCCGCCAATATCGACTATATGACCTTTTCAGGATGGAAATGGTTGATGGGACCGCTCGGACTGGGAGTCCTTTTTGTTTCCCGAAAAAAACTGAACGACCTCGATCCGGTGTTTATCGGAACGGCGTCCGTGATCAATGACAAAGAATATTTTCCATACAAGTCCGAACTCAAACCCTCGGCAGATCGATTCACCATTTCGACGGCCAATTTCAATGATTGGGTCTATTTTGAAGCCGCTATCGAGTTTATCGAAGATATCGGGTTTCAAACGGTCCGAGAGCGTATTTATGAGCTGAGCGCCAACTTGCGAGACGGCCTTTCGGATCTGGGATTTAATGTTTTTTCGGATCACTTCCGGGATTATCCCACGGGAATTGTTGTTTGCGAAAAACCGGGGGTCGCAACAGGCGCCGTCATGGCGCATCTCAACCGCAACAAGGTCGTTGCCGCCGAACGTCTTGGAAGAGTTCGGTTTTCTCCTCATATATATATTTCACCGGAACAAATCGATACGGTTTTAAATATGCTGACCCGGGTGTAACTGCCGACTAATCTTTGCGACCGTTGAGTATTCTACTTCTAAGATAACACGACTAAGGCAGCCTCGTAATTCGGCTCCTGTGTGATTTCAGGGACCTGTTCCGTGTAAATGACTTTTCCGGATTCATCGATAATCACAACAGCCCTTGATAACAAACCGGTCAGCGGCCCGCTGGTGATTTTCACCCCATAATCCTTTCCAAAGGTCTCGGAACGAAAACACGACAGCGAAAGAACATCCTCGATGCCTTCCGCCCCGCAAAATCTTTCGTGGGCAAAGGGAAGATCCGCGGAAACGCAAAGTACGACGCTGTTTTCGAGTTTACTGGCTTCCACGTTGAATCTGCGAACCGAAGTTGCGCAAACCTGGGTGTCGATGCTCGGAAAAATATTCAAGACAATGCGTTTCCCTTTATAATCCTCGAGGCGCGTCTCGGAAAGATCCCTTTTGGTCAGCGTAAAGCCGGGTGCCTTTGCGCCGATTTTCGGTAAATCGCCAATGGTGTCAATGGGGGTGCCTTTCAAAGTAATTTTTGCCATTATTTGCTCCTTTTTCAAGAAGTGGTTTCAAAACCTCCCCTCGGGCTCAATCTTTGTGTTGTACTGAGACGGTCAATCCTCGAAATATTCCTGATATTCCTGCGGTTGGCCGCCTAAGTCCGCCTTAACCTTAAACCCGATTGAAGGTTTTGAAACCACTTATCGTCAATGTCTATATTTTAAAATAACATAAGCATAAAATTACCAACGTCCATTTTTTTCCGAGTTGCATTTCGAATAAAAAGCGCAATCGCAAAGATCGCCATCAATCCTTGTATGACTCTAAAAGGACCTTCCCATCGGAATATTGGCGGACTCCTCATGGAAAAGGTGTAAACACGTACGATTGAGATATAAATTACACAATAAACTATGTAATTTATATCACACGACCCCGCTCCGAGCATATTCTGCCAAATACAACCAATTGAATTTACGTTATATTTAACAAATGGCCTATTTGGCACGATTTTTGATGATATTTGATGCTGTTGACGCTAAGGAAAATTTTCCTGTCCATCCGTACGTATGGATATGAGTTCAATCGGATGCTTTCGTTATGGGCGAACACACACAAGATATATGTCTTTTCGATAGAAGATCCGGGAAGGACCGGCGCAGCCGGGGTGTACCGGCCATCAAATCATTGTTTATTTATGCCCGGAGAAAGAATATACGCCGGCAGGACGATAAGCTCAAAATGATCTACTTCGATCAATACAGCCCGGCGCTGCTTACGCCCATCGTATTAATTTTGCTTCTGAGCGTCATCGACGCGTTTTTAACATTATTCCTAATCGATTGCGGAGCCCGTGAAATCAATCCCGTCATGGCATATTTTCTCAAGTTCGGCCCCTTTACATTCATAGGGGCTAAATATTTTTTAACATGTTATTCTGTCATCGTTCTTCTGATATTCAATAATCTGTATTTCCGGAAACTGCGGATTCATACCCGTTCCCTGTTTTCCTGCGCCGTTGCCATGTTTGTGATGGTCATCTCATGGGAGCTGTTTCTCATGTTTCGTATTTTATTATGAAAACCTCGATTTCGCCGCCAACCGCTATGCCCCGAGTTTCGGAGGATCCGGATCCAGGGCCTTGAGTTTATCGATCAACAGCTCGACGTTAAAACACGATGGCGCGAACGACTTGTAGCACGTTAAGCCTGCAACGGCCTTTAATGCCATTTTCCTTGCGCCTTCGGTTCTGCCGTGTTCGAGATGTACATAAACACCTGCTGCCCGGATCAATGCCTGGTATATCATCTTCTCGGCGCCTTTACCGGTGCGCCATTTCTTTTCGAGCCATTCATGGACTTCAAAAAACAGTTCCTGATCCCATAACAACAGGGCAACCCCAAACGTTTCGTGTCCTTGCAAATGCGCTGACCGGATCTGATTTATAATTGTATTATAACGCGTCAACCGGTCATGGATATAGCGATCGATAAAGGGTTCGACATCTTCGGCTCCATACTTCCGGGCGACAATGTTCGCCGGCCCGATATCCTGGCTGTGGATGGCGTCCATCAGACTGACCGACAATTCATTTCTGATATTGCGGCACAACCGGCTCTTAAAAGGATCGAATGCCGTCATCTTGATTCTCGCATGTAATTTCTGGCTAAATTCCCTCCTTCGGTCCTTCACCGCTCGATCACATCGAGAACATACGGATAGATATGATCGACAATGCGGCGGTAACCTTTTGCAGTGGGATGAATCCCATCCGGTTGATTGAACCGCGGGTCGCCGGCTACGCCTTCAAGAAAAAAAGGCACCAGCGGGATGTCGTATTTCCGGGCGACTTCCGGATAAATGCGTGCGAACGCCTTTACATATTCCGGGCCCAGATTGGGGAGCATTTTCATACCGCAAAGGAGCACTCTGATATGGTGTGCTTTGATAATTGAAACGATACGATCCAGGTTCTTTCTCAGGACCTCTGTATCGATCCCCCTCAAACCGTCATTAGCGCCGGTTTCAAGGATGATGATATCCGGCTTCAAAGACGAAATGACCCATTCGATACGAGACAGTGCCCCGCTGCTGGTCTCGCCGCTGACACCGGCATTGACAACATTGAAATGATAACCGTCGTCGTCGAGTTTTTTTTGCAGCAGTGCGGGATAGGCCATGCTTTCGGCCACACCTTGACCGGCTGTTAAGCTGTCGCCTAAGGCAACAATGGTTTTGCGGGCAGCTGCTGTTGCCGCCGCCGTTTTCGACGCGGTGTCATTTGGTGCGGGATCATTGTTGCACCCGATAAGATAAAACAGCAAAATTGCAACGGCAAATATGGCGTGCAAGGCTTTGTTCATCGGTTTATCCCTCCGTTGGTCCGGGTCGTTTCGATACGGTCTATTCATCGGGCTGCTCCCTGAGATAAATTACCGGTTTTTTTTCTAATATTGGCCCGGTGGACACGATGCCCACGCCGAGTATCAGCAAAATGGCCCCCCCGGCAATTAAACTGCAGGACAATAAAAACGGATGATAGGCGATATCGAGGGAGAAACGGCAGATTAAAAACACACCGGTTTGGGACATGACCAGGGCCAGCATGCCACTGATCAGACCCACGATAAATATTTCGATTGAAAATACTTTTCTGATAAATGCCTTTCCAGCCCCCAGGATTTTATAATAGACCGATTCTGTAATTCTTTCGGCACGGGTCGCAAACACACCGCTGATCAGGATAAGAATTCCGCCTGCTATGCTCAGGATACCAAACCCCTGGATGATCTTTGACAGCTGCGCCGTCATACGGGCAAAAATGTGTAGGGTCTCCGACAGATCGATGATACTGACATTGGGGAACCTTTTCACGATGTGGCTTTGGAGTATACCGATCTTCTGCTTTTCTACCCGCAGTGCGGTGAATATCGTCTGGGGTGCTGATTTTAATGTCTTCTCTTGAAACACGAAATAAAAATAAGGACCCAGCGTATCCGTTGTCCGCGTCCGGATGCTCGATATCCTGGCTTTCAGCGGCACGCCCTGGATGTCGAACTGAATAAAGTCTCCGACACCCATTTTATGCATTTCCACCACCGTGTCCAACACCGAAACCTGGGGGCCGGTCCAGTCGTCGCGGAAAAGCCCGCTGCCTTGGATAATTTTTTCATCCTTTAACAGATGGTTCCGGTAGGTCAGGTTAAAGGTCCTGGCGAGATTGTCACGGTGCTTTGCCCGTTCTGCCCGGCGGTCGATGGGTTTGCCGTTGATGGCGGTGACCCGCGCCCGCACAATGGGATAAAAGGTCAAGGGCCTTGCGATAAATTTTGCAAATGCCGCCTTCTGGGACGGCTGGATATCAATGATGAAAAGATTCGGCGCGTCGGCAGGAAACGATTTGACATAGGTAGAATCGAGATTCCGTTCGAGCAGAAATATGGCCAAAATCACACTCAAAGAAGCGGTCAGGGTGACGATAACGGACCGGGTGGCGCCGCCCTTCCGAAACAGCCCCTTGATCGCCTGGCGGACGACCATTTCGCGAATGTGCAAGCGTTCCAGGGTCCACAGCAAAATTCGGGTAAAAATCCAGGTGACGAGAATCAGGGTGCCCAATCCCGCCACAAAATAAAATCCAAAGCGAAAATCCGCCATGCGCCTGAAAACCAGACCAAAGAAAAAAATCACGAACCCCATTGCCGGCACCGCCATGGGCCAGCGTTTATGCGCCACGGGCGTCTCTTTGCGAAAGATCGCGACCGGCCGTATCTCTCTTAACCGATAGAGCGGAACAAAGGTAAACAGAGCGACCACCGCGACGCCGAGCGCCATGCTTTCGAATATGCCGTTCCAGGCTACGGCAAAGGGCATGTCCGGAGGGAAAAAGGCGGAGAGCAGCCGTGCCAGCCCCTGCTGAAAAATGATACCGGCCGTCAGGCCCAGGACCGTTCCCACCAGCGCCGGCAGAATGACCACCGGCATGAAATGGCGGGTGATTTGGCGGTAGGTTGCGCCGATTGTTTTCATGATGGCGATGGTTCGTTGTTTTTCATCGAATATGGCCGTCAGCGTGTTCTGGATTCCGATGCCGGCGACAATCAGAATTAAAATGCCCACCAGTTTTAAAAAAAAGACAAAATTATCCAGAAACCGTTTGACCCGGGTCCGTGCGGTCCAATAGGTATCGACGCGTTCCTGGTCCGGATTGGCAGCCTGCCGGAGACCGTGGGCGATGGCATTGATTTGCCGGCTGTCGGCCACTTTTATCAAAGTTACATATGTAATGCGGCTGCCGGTCCGGATAAGGTTCAAGGCGTCCAAATCGAGGCTGGATACAAAAACCCGAGGGCCAAAAGAAAAGACGTTGGCCGGCCGGTCCGGTTCGGATACGACGACATCCCGGATGGTCAGGGTTGTATACCCGATCTTCAGCGAATCACCGATGCCGACCCCCAGGCGGTCCAGCAGGGATTGCTCTACAATGATCTGCCCCCGGGTCAATACATCGTCGAAGGGCCGGCCGGATTTGAGCACAATTTTTCCATAAAACGGGTATCCTTTTTCAACGACTTTTAACTGGCACAGGGCCGAGGCCCGATCATCCATTGTTCGGACCATGCTGTAAAATTCCCAGTAGCGGCAGCGCTCGATCTTTTTTTGCCAGACCAGGGCGGATATGGCGTTTTCAAGCTCGGTCGAGAGTTTTTCGTGGGAATGGACGATGATATCGGCGGCCTGCAGTTTTTTCGCGTTCATGGAAAGAATCCGGGAAACACTTTTTGAAAAACCTGAAAATACCGTGAGACTGGCCAGCGACAGCGCGACACACAGACAAAATACACCGACCTGTCTGGATGAACGCTCGATTTCATGCATGGTGAATTTGCCGCGAATCATACCGGATTGCCCCGCCCCCCATCTCAAAGATGATTGGTGAATTCCATCGCATTATTTTTTGATAGCCTGCAGCGGCGTTAGGTTAGAGGAGCGCTTCGCTTTAGGATCGAGGCAAAAGCCCTCGCCTCCAACCTCGAGGGAACGAAGTTCCCGGTCCCCCAACGGCCGAAGGCCTTTCCTCTTTGCTCTTTTCTATTTCTTAATTTCTGACCACCGTCGTCTGTCCTTCGTCCTCGGACCTCCGACCTCTGACTTCTGGTCTCTCCTCTTCCGAGCGAAGCGGCCTTCCGTCTTCTGTCCCCCGTCGTCCGTCCTTCTTTCCTCTTTCCCTCTAAGGCACCAACCTCCCATCCTTCAACACCAGCACCCGATCCGCCGCAGATGCAATTTCCGCATTATGGGTCACCACGATCAGTGTGGCGCCATGTTCATTTTTCATTTCAACCAGCTGCGAAAACACGATCCTGCCGTTTCTTGAGTCGAGATTACCGGTGGGCTCATCGGCAAAAATCAGTTTCGGATCGTTGATCATGGCCCGGCACAAGGATACCCGTTGTTTTTCGCCTCCGGACAGGCGGCTGGGCAAATTATCTGCGCGACCCGAAAGCCCCACCCGTTCCAACAACTGTCGGGCCTTTGCTTCTGCATCGCCAAGGCCCTGTAATTCAGCGGGAAACATGATGTTTTCCAGGGCCGACATGGAGGGAATGAGATGAAACGCTTGAAAAACAAATCCGATCATACGATTGCGAAGCGGTGCCAGATCATCTTCAGATGCACCGGTAATGTCCTGCTGATCGATAAACACCCGGCCCGAAGTGGGTTTATCCAGGCCGGAGAGCAGTGTCAGCAGAGTGGTTTTTCCACTGCCGCTGCTGCCGGTGACGACTAAAAATTCGCCTGGCTCAACCGAAAGCGAAATGTCATTCAGCACGATGATCTTTTGATGATCCACCGAGTAGATCTTGTTCAGCGCTCTTGCTTCAAGTATGGCCATCGTTCTCGATTCTCTTGGTAAATGATAACATCGAATGTATAAGATGTGAAGGGTTCAAGGGCTCAAGCCATCGACGCCTTGAAGGTTCGGGGACTCCATTGAAGACCGGACACGGCACAATAAGTTATGGGTATAAAGGATTCGTGTTCGGTGTTCAGTGTTTTTGTATTTAGTGTCTGGTGCATGAAAATATTACAAATTAACATCATACCACTTACTTACTATAATCAAAAGACTGGACTCTGAACACAGAACTCTGAACACTCCCCAAAAAGGTCACGATTGACCTTTTTGGGTCATTCGACAATATCCAATTTTTCGGGGTCGCAAAGCAGATCGGGATTTACAGACGTCATCCCGCAATTCTGGCACTGCCATCTTTCTTCGTTTACCTTGTTACGGCAGTATTTCGGCGGCTTCGATGCTTTAATGCCGCACCAGTCCGCCTTTGTGCCCATGCCGCTGACTTCGCAGATATTATTGGCATCCAGTGCCACAGCGCCGCAGATCGCACAAATGTAAGCCCGAGTATCCTGTGGAACAGTCACATGTTTTTTGTCAGTCATCGCTGATAGCTCCTTTCATTTAAGATAGATTCAGATCAAATTGAACACCATGTTTAAATGTCCGTTTTTATATAATAAATAAGCACTACAGGCAGTTTGTCAAGTAAGATATCATGACTTGACGATAAATGCCAAGGGCTACTTGTACAAGGTCTCGTGCCGGTTTCATTAACGATCCCGTTGGTTCCGAAAGACACATTATGGCGGGTGCCGCTGTCCGCCGGTATCATCGGGAGAAAGAACCCGCTGCTGCTGAACCCTGGTTTTTATCAACTCCCTATAAAAATTAAAAATTTCAAGGTTGGGGCTCTGCCAGTTCATGGGTTGGCGCGCTTCCAGGTCCGAATGGGGTCGGTTGACCGCCACGGGGTTTTGATGGGTCATCCCGGCTTCGGTTCCATAGTAGATGATGATGGGTTGATCGATCTGAAATTGAACTGCGGCCGCAGCCTTGAGCTTTTCGATATCGTGATTGCATTCAAATAAAAAACGATTCATGTCGTGGTTGTCCAGAAAGGTCGGCAGAAAATAATCTCCGGGAAACGCGTCGAAATGACGTTTCAAATCAAACTCCAGGGCCCCGTCTTTCCCGGGTATCCGGCCGCGGGCAATGTGAAACGTCACCAGTTCCCGGAACCTGAAATCCAGGACACCGTCCAGTTCCCCGTAATATTCTTTCTGAACGCTGTCCTGGTAAAGTCTGAAGAACCACCGGATATACTTATTATTTATATGTAATGTTTTCAAATTTTTAAACTTTATTCCTTCAAGCCATGCTTCACCTATGAGAACGGCCCGGGGAAAGGCGCTTTTTATTTCTTTTCTGAAATATTTCCAGAAAGCGTGTTTCGGGCCCATCACATGATCGAGCCTGAAACCATCAATGCCCATGGACAGCCAGTATTTAGCGGCACTGACGATGTGCTCCCTTGTTTCAGGATGGTCGAGATTGAGTTTCGGCAAGTCCTCGACATCTAAAAAACATAAGTAATCGTGGGGCCAATGAATGAATGTAAACCAATTGAAAAATCGGCTCCCTTTATCCTTTTGGGCTTCGCGGAAAAACGGATGATGCCTGGAACAGTGATTCGGCACGAAATCGGCAATGATCCACATGCGGTTATCGCGGGCTTTTTGAATGAGCTCTTCCAAATCCTTACGATTGCCGAAGTTAGGCTCGACCTTCATAAAATCCGTGACATGATACCCGTGGTAAGCGCTGGTTTCGTAAAAAGGGGACAGCCAGATAGTGTTGATTCCCAACTCTTTCAAGTAACCGATTTTATCGGCGATGCCTTTGAGATTTCCGCCCAGAAACCCGGGTGTGTTCCAGTCCCCGGAACCGAATCCGGCAAACCGGTCGATCATGATCTGATAAACGATGGCCTGTTTGAACCAATGGGAATTTATCATTGTTTCCATCATGCGATGGCGAATTTACAGGTGAATTTTTCCGGCATCCGATTGATGAACGAATTTGCCGCCTCCGGAGGATTTATCCGCCTCTCGCGAACTCCGTTTCAGCGGAGCTGCGAAAGCGTCACTGCCGGTTCATTGCTGAATCGATTTGATAAAACAGATCATCATACCGTTTATCCGACGGATTTAATCTCAGCGCTTCTTTTGCATCTATAATAGCCCGCTGCAAATCGCCTTTTTTATACCATACATATGCTCGTCCGTAATACGCGGCATCGAATTTTCGATCGATGGATATCGCACGGTTGAAATCATCCTTCGCCAAGTCATAATTTTTTTCATCAATCCAGGCCCATGCCCTGTGATCATAGATATACTTTATACTTTCGTTTTTCGGATCGAGCGGCAAAGCGTCAGTGTAGTCTTTTATGGCGCGATCGAAATCTTTTGTTTGCCCATAGGCATTTCCCCGCCACATCAAGACCCTGAATCTTTTCTTGACGTCTTCCTTGGGAGTCAATTCCAATGCTTTTGTAAAATTATATATGGATTTGTCGTACTGACGTTGTTTAAAGTATGCCATCCCCAAATTATAATAAACCAAATCATTATCTTTCCCGTGAGGGGCGAGTTCCAAAACCTTTTTGAAACTGTCGATGGATCGACCGTAATCCATCTTTTCATAAAAAGCCATACCTTCCTGATAATACCGGTTGGCAAATTTATCGTAACCGGTTGCGCAGGACAGCAACATAAACACGAGTGCAACGACTGGAAATACAAATAAATTTTTAGCAGTTCTTCTCATTTTCCCACCTCCCATGTCAAAAAATCAGCGTTGTTTTTTTCCTTTGACGTTTTTTAATCCGGTTAAATTGAACGGGTCTCTATTACATGTTGAACCGGTCATCTGATTTTCGGTCCGATACGGCTCGTCCTGCTTTCTCGAGCCAGCCGGTTCGCACATTCCCCTGGGCATCGAATTCAGGAACATAAGGCTTGATATCCAGAAGCGGGGTGCCGTCTAACGTGTCGATGTTCCGGATGTACAGCACGCTGTCTTCAATTTTGTCCAGTTGAACAATGGAAAGCCCGATGGGGTTCGGGCGTTTGGGTGCGCGCGTGGCAAAGAGCCCCCGGGGGGATGAATCCAGAAAAGGCACCACACGAAGATCAAATCCCCGGCTGCGGTGGAAGTGATACAAAAGGATGATGTGTGAGAATCCGTCGAGATCCTCGAGTCCCGGTTGAAAATTCTTGAACACCTCGACGCTGCCTTTGATGCCGGCGGCTCCTGCCGGCTGAATCGGCATGCCTTCCGTTTCCGTAAACGGGGAATGAATGATTCCGATGGGCGTGAATTCGATTTTCATTTGCATTACAGACCTCCTGTTCCGTCACTATCAAAGGGCACATCCCATCAGGATTAATGCCGTCATTCGATATCAAAATCTCTTTGTCTCCATTCACTTCGCGAGATCCTTTACCGGAACTTTCTTTGAGCTGATAGTACACCGTTTGTGATCTCCTCGACGAATATACCTTCTTGATTCGGGCAATAATCCGTCAAATATAATCTATACCGTGTGGATTGAATCTTTCGGGCATGGGCATTACTTTTCTCATAAAGACGTCACTTTGGGTTCGACCCTCACCGTAAGGCCCACAACATCCACGATCACTCCCTTTTCGCCTTTTTGTAAAGTCGTATCACCCACCGCACGCCATAGCTCTCCGTTGAATAACACCCGACCTTCTGTATTATTCCATTGTTTAATTTCGACTTCTTTTCCAATCATGCCGGCCACATTGAAATCGGATCTTTTGTTTCTGTCTTTAATAAACCAGATGAGCGGAAACACGACATGCTCGAAGAACTCAAATACAAGAAAGGCGATGATCAATGTAATAATGACGCTTTTCAAATGTTGACTTCCTCAGACTACAATCCGGGAACCGGTCACGAACAGGAAAATAATGTAAACCGCATACAGCACCAAAAATATTGCCCCTTCCCATCGATCTAGAGATCTTTTTTTTCCTGTGAACATAAACAAAAATAAAAGCAGACTTGCCAAAATTACCGCGCCGATATCCAGATTGTCTTTGAGGTTAAACGGCAGTGGTTTGATGATCGAACTGATACCGAGGACAAAAAATATATTGAAAATATTAGATCCGATCACGTTGCCGACGGCGATTTCAGCGTTTCGTCTGTAAGCGGCTGTTGCCGAAGTGGCCAGTTCCGGAAGCGATGTCCCCACCGCAACAATCGTCAACCCGATGAGTGATTCGCTCATTCCGAAATTTTTGGCGATGACAACCGCACCGTCCACAATCCATTTTCCGCCCAAGGCCAACGCGGCAAGTCCCGCGCCGACAAAAAAAAGGGATTTGACCGTTGATTTCTCTTCCATCTGAACATGCTGTTTCACCCCTTCTATTTCGCCGGCAATACTGTATGAGTAATACATAAAAATCGAAAAAAAACTCAGGAGGATCAATCCATCGATGCGCGACAAAGCGGAAAAGTTTTTTTGATCGATCAATTGATCGTTGGCCATAACCCCTAATACGAGGGCCGCCAGCAGACTAAATGGAATTTCTTTCCAAACGGTGCCTTTGGTTACTTCCAAAGGATGAATGACGGATGACACGCCGAGGATGAGCAGGATATTGGCAATATTGCTCCCCAGAACATTTCCGATGGCAATACCGGTGTTGCCTTTTGCACTGGCAATAACGTTTACGAACAATTCGGGTGTCGAAGTGCCGAAAGCAACGACGGTCAAGCCGATGACCAGGTCGGATACGTTTAATCGCCTGGCCATTGCGGAAGCACCGTCAACCAAGAAGGACGCGCCTTTAATTAAAAGCACAAAACCGGCAATAAACAGCAAATAGGTGAGCACAGTCGTGTCCAAAATAAATCCGGTTATGGATGCTTTTTCTTATCCTGTTTCTCTTTGCGCTTCTCTTTGATGGTTTTCATGGGCTTCTTTTTAAGATCCTTCTTGGTGTCTCTTGCCTTACTCATTTTCCCCTCCTGCTCTAAGATTAGAGTACGGGTAAGTGTTCAAGACCGACCTTGATTTTCATAAACTGTTGAGCAAAATCGCTAAACAAGTGTTCGGTGGCCAGAGTTCAGGAAGTCACAGGGGTTGAAAGCTTAAGGTTGGAACATACGCCATATGAGGCTTTGAATCTTTGAACCGGGAACCCCCTGAACATAGGATGCGCCGAAATCTGAACACAATTCCTTATGCCTGTTACCCTAATCGAGCGAAAGTCGAGGATGCCCCAGGTCCAAGGCGACCGAGGGTGAAGCTGTAGTCGTCTACCGCGAACCCTCGGCAACGAAGGAGATGGGGTATCCTCGATTTTCCCGAAGGGTAAACAAAATCGATTTAAAATTGCAGAATTCATATCTTACTGTTGGTAGAGATATAAAAAGTTGTTAATAT
>JAJDND010000227.1 GCA_022340885.1 Desulfobacterales bacterium
TGCCCAGTGCGCCCGGAATACCGCCGGCAACCCTTTTAATATCTTCTCCGATAGCGGAGACCAAGGGAATGAGGTCAGCGTCCGTGTTCGTGTGGGGATTCTTCGTGTAAAGGCCGTCGATATCCGTCAGATTGACCAGAACGTCCGCGTCCATCAAAAGCGTAATCATGGCCGCAAGGTTGTCGTTATCTCCGAATTGAATCTCTTCCACCATTACGGTGTCATTTTCATTGATAATGGGGACCACGTGCCATGACAGCAGCATACAAAGGGTATTTCGGGCATTCAGATATCGTTTGCGGTTGTTGAGGTCTTCACCGGTCAAAAGGATCTGGGCGACTTTTTTATGATAGCGGGCAAAGGCCTTTTCGTACTCCATGATCAATCCGGCCTGTCCCACGGCCGCCACGGCCTGGCGTTTGGGAATCTCTTCGGGACGTTTATCCAGGCCTATTTTTTTCACCCCTGAAGCCATTGCCCCGGAAGAGACCAAAATAATTTCGATCCCGACGTCAATCAAGCTGCATATTTGCCGGCTGATGGATCGTATAACGTTTAAGTTCAATCCATGATCTTGGGTCAAGACATTGCTGCCGACTTTCACCACTACGCGTTTAACAGTATCAAAAATCAATGTTCGACTTTCATTCATCATCGTGGTCCAGCCGCCGAACAATCTGGGCGATGAATTCAGCAAGCCCTTGTCCGGTCAGCGCAGATATTAAGATTATTTTTTTCGTTTTAAGTGCGGATTGAAAAATTTCGGCCCATTGGCGGGCTCCCGAAATATCCAGCTTGTTGAGTACAACAATTTGAGGCTTTTGTGCAAGCTTTTCATTGTACATGGCAAGCTCATGGTTGATGGTATCATATCCGGAAAGCGGGTCGTCGGGATCAATGGCGGAAGCATCGATGAGATGAACCAGAATCCGGGTGCGTTCGATGTGCCTGAGAAACTTGGTGCCGAGCCCGGTACCTTGATGCGCCCCTTTGATTAATCCCGGGATGTCGGCAACGACAAAAGGTTCCGCGCCATCGATTCGGACCACCCCCAGACTCGGGGTCAAGGTGGTAAACGGATAATTTCCGATTTTGGGGCGGGCGGACGAAATAGCGGCAATGAGCGTGGATTTGCCGGCATTGGGAAGACCGATAATTCCAACATCCGCCAATAGTCTAAGCTCGAGTTTTAATGTTTTGGTTTCACCGGGTTCGCCGGGCTGGGCAAATCGGGGGGTTCGATGTGTGGATGTCTTGAATTTCGTATTGCCCTGACCGCCTCTGCCGCCGGTTAAAAGGACAAATGTTTCACCGGTGTTGACAAGGTCTTTGATAAGGCGTCCGGTATCTGCATCGAACACTAACGTTCCGGGGGGAAGTTCGATGATGAGATTTTGACCGTTTTTCCCGGTTTTTTGTTTGCTCTGGCCGTTGGCGCCGTTTTCGGCATTGAAATTTTTCTGATAACTAAACTGATGGAGGGTGCGTTTACTGGAAGTCGTTTTTAAAATAATATCGCCGCCCTTGCCGCCGTCGCCGCCGTCCGGTCCCCCGCGGGGCACAAATTTTTCTCGCCTGAAGCTGACACACCCCTTGCCGCCGCTGCCGGACCGCACGGTAATCGTGGCTTCATCAATAAATTTCACTCTGTATAAACACTTACTTTTTTGCGAGAACGACCCAGTCTTTCAAAAGTTATAACACCATCTGTCTTGGCAAACAGGGTGTAGTCTTTTCCCATTCCGACATTATCGCCGGGATGAATTTTTGTCCCCAGTTGGCGGACAATAATACTGCCGGCTTTTACGCTCTGGCCGCCGAATCGTTTGATTCCCCGGCGCTGCCCCTGGCTGTCCCGCCCGTTTCTGGAGCTGCCGCCTGCTTTTTTATGTGCCATTATCCGAACTCCTAAATTAAAAATTAAGCCTCGATTTGATCTATTTTGATCGCCGTATATTGTTGACGGTGTCCTTGCTTGCGTCGATATCTCTTTCGCCTCTTGTATTTGAATACGATGATTTTTTTCCCTTTGCCCTGTTCGACGATATGTCCCTTTACCGTCACGTCGTCAAGGGCCGGTCGCCCGATACGGACATTTTCGCCGTCTGAAAACATCAGCACCTTGTCGAGTGAGACCGGGTTGTTGGGCTCTCCCGGGATTTTTTCGATCCTGATGATATCTCCTTCATGTATTTTATATTGCTTCCCGCCGGTTTTAACGATAGCGTACATGTTCTTCAACTCCTTTTAAGGCACCTGAATTCATCCAAGATTTAATAAATTTTTTATTCTTAGCTAATCCATTTGATTTGTCAAGCTAAATTTTTATAGCGCCCGAGATTATAGATGCTGAACCAACAAACATTCATTGACATTGGACCGCGATGATGTAGAATCTTTTTCGGCAAAAACATACGATTTGTTCGAAATTAACATCAAATATCAAAAAGGAGATATTTTGCCGGAGGCATTCCTTGACCATACGGTATTGAGCTGGGATAAGAATACCCATGCATCTTCCGAACACCGACTCATCGGTGAAGAGCCGCTGTCGATCCGTGTTGAAGGAAAACCGTATTCCGTGGTGATGCGCACACCGGGAGACGAACTCGCACATGCCGCCGGGTTTTGTCTGGCAGAAGGTTTAGTGGATTCACCGGAAGATGTGAACACCCTATCCTGCTGCCAGGGCGATGATGCCAATGTGGTCACCGTTACCTTGAAAGAATCAAGGCGAAACAAGATTGTCGATATTTTGGACCGGCGCGGATTTATCAGCCAGACCAGTTGCGGCATTTGCGGAAAAGAAATCGTCAAGGATCTTCATCAGATCATCCGGCCGCTGAAAGACCATACTCGGCTGGACGCCGCTTCGGCGGTTAACTGCATTGAAAATCTTTCCCAAAATCAGCCTTTACGGAATCAAACCCGTGCATCCCACGCGGCTGCGATATATACTTTTGATTTTAAACTGTTGTCCGTGGCTGAAGATGTCGGGCGACACAACGCACTGGACAAAGCCGTCGGAAAGCTTTTTTTAAACGGCCGTCTCGATGAAGCCGTCTTGTTGACGCTGTCTTCGCGCATCAGCTATGAACTGGTGCAAAAGGCGGCGCGGGCACGGATTCCGGTGGTGCTGGCATTTTCGCGCCCCACGTCGCTAGCCGTAGATCTGGCGTCGAAGTTGAATATGACCCTGGCCTGTCTGGCCCATCCCTCAGGGCTATATGTTTATTGCGGAGAGCACCGGCTGGTCTTTTAAGGTGGGTTAACCTTCTTTATGAGTTCACACAAGCGAGGAATGAAACGGAATGGATATGAAACAAGAGCTTGTCGAGATGGTTTGCAAAAAATCGTTCAAATACACGAAAGAGCCGAGTTTTAAGCTTGTTTCCGGCAGAATGAGTCAATTTTATGTGAATTGCAAACCGACCACATTGAGCCCGAGAGGCATGTTTCTGGTGGGGCATCTGGTATTTGAAACCATCAAGGATTTGAAGCCGGATGGGGTCGGTGGGTTGACATTCGGCGCAGATCCCATGGCCATGGCCGTTGCGTTTGTCTCAGAACTTAAACACAGCCCCATCAATGCGTTTTCCATAAGAAAAACCAAGAAGGACCACGGCATCATCCGGTGGATCGAAGGGGACGTGAAACCCGGACAGCGGGTGGTCATTATCGACGATGTCGCGACTACCGGCGGATCCACGATCAAGGCCATCGAGCGGGCTGGCTCAGAAGGGCTTAATGTAGTCAGAGCAGTTATCCTGGTCGATCGTCAGGAAGGGGGACTGGAAAATATCCGCAAACATGTCAAGGATGCTTCAGCAGTCATTAACCGCGATGAGTTGATGGAACAGTTCAAAAAAACGCGCGGATAGTAACACCTCTTGAAAATCCGACAACATGCCGTGAAATAGAATACCTTGTTGACGCTTGGTTTTTTTTTGCGCGTGGAATAATGGAATGGAGAGGAAAGGGCAGCCGGTCCGTTCCGGACAGATTGGATTGTTTACGGCAGGGTATACGTTGCGCAGGCATTTTCAGACTCCCAGGCGGTGACCCGTGATACTTGGATATTGGTGCCTTCGATCATGGATTGGAGGGTTGTGGCAATATAGTGAGCGATGTTTTCCGAAGACGGCGGGTAGTTGTCGTTGAAGTCATCGAGCTCATTTAAAAATTTGTGATCCAGCTTTGCCTTAATCACCGACACATGCTGCTTTAATTCTCCGAAGTCAATCAATACCCCGGCTTTATTGAGGTCTTTTCCGGCCACGCAGATTTCGATTTTCCAGTTGTGCCCGTGAAGATTTTCACATTTTTCAGAAACCATTTTGAGCTGATGAGCGGCCGCAAAATGGGTCACTACTTTTAATTCATACATCGTCCGCCACTCTCCTTTAATAAGACACTAGTTTGATGCTTTATCCAGGCCGCTCTTCAGAATATGTTTCAACTTGTTCGGGAACTTGTTTGATTCGATTTGAGCAAACTCTTTGAGGAGAGTTTCCTGTTTCTTATTCAAATGGGTGGGTGTTTTTATTAGAACTTGAATCACTTCGTCTCCCCGTTTGCCGTTTCTCAGAGAGGGGATTCCTTCGCCGCGAAAACGAAAAATATCACCCGGCTGGGTGCCTTTTGGAATTTTCAGCTGTTTTTTGCCGTTCAGGGTGGGCACCGCTATGGTATCCCCCAACGCAGCCTGCACGAAAGAGATATTGATCTGGCATATGATGTTCGTGTTATCACGCTCAAAGAACTCGTGAGGTTCGACATGAATAAAGACATAGAGATCACCCGGTGAACCGCCGTATATACCGGCCTCTCCTTCTCCGGAGAGCCTGAGTCTCGATCCGTTATCAACGCCGGCAGGAATTTTAACCGTAACCTTTTTGTTGACCTTGATCTGACCGAGGCCTTGGCAGCTTTTACACGGGTTCGGAATGATTTGGCCGGTACCGCTACACTGATAACACGTCGTTCTGACTGTAAAAAATCCCTGGCTCCTGGAAACCTGGCCGGAACCGTTGCACTGTCTGCAGGTATCCGGATGGGTGCCCGGTTCACATTTTGTTCCTTGGCAGGAAGGACAAATTTCCAATTTTTCCAAATTTATTTTCGTTTCCGTCCCAAAAGCGGCTTCCATAAAACTAAGCGTCAGATCGTAGCGCAGATCAGCGCCTCTTTGGGTTCTGCTTCTGGAGCTCCGTCCGGTGCTGAACCCAAAAAACTCTTCAAAAATTCCCCCAAAACTCGAAAAAATATCCTCAAAACCGCTGAACCCTGAAAAACCGGATCCTTCAAGACCTTGGTGGCCGAATTGATCATAGATATTTCTCTTTTGGGGATCCCGAAGAACTTCATACGCCTCGGAAGCTTCTTTAAAGTTTTCTTCTGCTTGCTTATCGCCTGGATTTCGGTCCGGGTGGTATTTTAAGGCCAGCTTTCGGTAGCTGGTTTTCAGTTCGATTTCATCGGCGTTTCTCCCGACGCCTAAAATCTCGTAGTAGTCTCTTTTGGTTGTCATTGATTTACCTGATGATCGACGGAATCTATTTTAATCTATGCGATAACATATGCATAAGAGTAGAAATAATTTAATACAGATCCCCGCAATGTCAATGAAAAAAATCGTTTAAAAATGAATAAATATAGGGATATGCATATCCATGTAATTGCTGTAGAAGCTATCCCAGAAATGAACGCCGGAGCACGGTATCTTTTCGCCATCTTTTGTCGTCCCGATAGGGGAATTCAAGGTTGTAATGAAGCCCCCGGCTTTCTTTTCGATGTCTTGCGCATTTGATAATCAGCTCCGCAACCATCGCGATATTCCGAAGCTCTATAAGATCCGCCGAAACCTTGAAATCCCAGTAATAGTCCCGTATCTCTTGTTGGATGATTTCAATGCGTCGTTTTGCTCTTTCAAGACGCTTGTTCGATCGAACGATGCCGACATAGTTCCACATAAATCGCCGAATTTCGTCCCAATTTTGAGAAACCATGATGACTTCATCACTGTCCGTGGTTCCGACTTCATCCCAGGCCGGCGGGTCCGGCGCAAGGCTGAAATCCAACGTTTCAATATCCCTGACAGCCTGTTGGGCAGCCATATGAGAGTAAACCAGCGCTTCGATCAAAGAATTGCTTGCCAGTCGGTTGGCACCGTGCAGTCCGGTACAGGCGGTTTCACCGACGGCATATAGCCGCTGCAAATCCGTTTTTCCATGCATATCGGTGGCAATTCCGCCGCACATATAATGTGCCGCCGGAACGACCGGCAGCGGTTCCTTTGTCATGTCAAAACCAAAGCTGAGACATTTTTCATACAAATTGGGAAAACGTTCCTTAATGAAATCGGAATTTTTATGAGAAATATCAAGGAACACGGAATCTGTTCCGCTTTTTTTGAGTTCCGTATCGATGGCGCGGGCAACAACATCTCGGCATGCGAGATCCTTTTGAGCGTCATATCTTTCCATAAACGGGTTTCCCCAAGCATCCATCAGTACGGCACCCTCTCCTCTTAACGCCTCTGAAATCAAAAAGTTCTTGGCTTCGGGGTGATACAGACATGTTGGATGAAACTGAACAAATTCGAGGTTGGCCACTGTCGCCCCGGCGCGATACGCCATGGCAATTCCGTCACCCGTCGCAATATCCGGATTGCTGGTATAAAGATAAACCTTTCCGGCGCCGCCGGTGGCCAGCAACGTGATTTTGGCGCAAAATGTCTTAACCCGGTTGGTTTTTCGATCTAAAACATATGCGCCGCAGCAGTAGTCTTCATGGGTTGTGGTGATCAGGCCTCTTGTCATGCGTGTTGAAATGGTAATGAGATCTATGGCGATGTGATTTTCAAACAATTGGATTCGAGGGTTATTTTTTACATGCTCGACCAAAACGCTTTCGACTTCTTTCCCGGTCATGTCATGGGCATGGACAATTCGCTTTTGAGAATGACCGCCCTCGCGTCCCAGGTCCAAATCCGGTTCAATTCCGGATGATTCGGATACGGATGAACCGCTGATTTTCAGATTGAAATGTACACCCAGATCAATCAGTTCACGAATCCTGTCAGGGCCGTTTTTAACGACCATTTCAACAACATCCCGATTGCATAGACCATCTCCGGAAGCCAGTGTGTCCTGAATATGGAAATCAAATGAATCCAATTTGCCGAAAACCGACGCGATGCCGCCCTGGGCTTGGAAGGTGTTGCTGTCCATGATCTCTTTTTTAGTGACCAGTGCCACGTTGCCGAACTTTGCCGTTTTAAGGGCAAATGTTAGACCGGCAATGCCGCTGCCGATAATCAGAAAATCGGTTTTAATCGATGTCATAACGTCACTTTCAATTGTTTTTAAAACCTTTGGGTAAGAATATGTTAATAAAGAATGACTTTTAAAATAAAAAAAGATGTGTTATCAATAAAAAAAATAAAAAAGCCGCGCAAAAAATATTTCGTCGAATTGCATCGCCGGCCGACGTACCGTGTTTGAGTGACGGAGCCGGTTCAACCCAAAATAAGCGATGGGTAAAAATTTATGATTGCCTACGATTTGCAATGCGTCAACGGCCATTCATTCGAAGGGTGGTTTGAAGACCGAAAAGCTTACGAAACGCAGAAGAAAAAGGCGCTCATTGCTTGCCCGGTTTGCAGCAGTACTTCCATTGCCAGGGTACCTTCGACGTTTTCCATAAAATCATCCGGTCCTCATAAACAAATTTCCGATCAACAGGCGGATCTTGGGGAGATTAGTCATAAACTCATTGAATTTGTTGAAAAAAACTTTGATGACGTCGGTGCTGATTTTGCAAAGGAAGCATTGAAAATGCATTATGGCGTTACCGAAGCCAGAAACATCAGAGGTGTCAGCACCAAGGCGGAAGAAAAAACATTAAAAGAAGAGGGCGTCCAATTTTTTAAAGTCCCCATGCCGGAAGTGCCCGATACCGATGCGTGACCTTGGTATTTCACATGCCCGAGGCGCCCATTTGCTGCGTTATCAAGGGCTTGCAGTAGGACGCTACGGCTTCGCCCTTGAATGCCTTGCAAATGAACGTCTCGCACACGTGAAATACCAAGGTTGATCTACCTATGTCACGAGATGTTCGAATGAACCTGAGCTCCCCATGCGCGAAGGTTCTGTAATATAAATGCGATGACCTTCCGGTGCATGTCCTGTGCTTTGCCTTTTACCACTTCCGGCTCTCCGAATTTAATGAAAAGTGTTTTGGTGGGATCGACCGGCCCCATATCTTTAATGATCTTTCCGTTTCCCTGAAAATCTGTTTTTAAAGCCACCGGCACCACCGGTACCCCGGCCCGCTGGGCCAGCTTAACGCCCAATGAATTGAATGATGTTTCATCGAATGTGGCGCTTCGAGTCGCCTGGGGAAATATGATAATGGAACAGCCGCCTGAGATGAGCCCCGATCCTTGGTTTATCACTGTCTTCAAATCCTGCCTGGGGTTTTCCCGCGTAACGGCAATGGGATGAATGGCCCTGATGATGATTCCGAGAACCGGATATTTGAGCAATCCTTCTTTAACCACAAACGTGACTTTACCGAATGCAAGCAGTATACAGGGAAGAACCAGTGTGTCGAGGAGGCTCATGTGATTGGCGACATAAACCACCGGCCCCTGGTAACTGCTCAGTGATTTTAATCCGGATATGTGAAACTCTCCGCCTGCCGATTCTACAATTTTAAGGACATCAAGCGAGCCCTTCGCCCATGTTTTGCCCTCATATGGCTTTTTTCGGGCAATAAGACTTTCAACCAGGATGGTGTTAAAAAGCCTGAGATAATAAATCAGCGTCGCCCATCCATGAAACCTTTTTACAAGAAATCGGCGTCTTTGAGGACTTTGATAAAAGAATTCGGATTTGAGAAGATGCCAGAAAAGATCTATCGTCATTAGATTTTTTGAAATTATCAAGATTTACGGGAAGCCAAAAGACTATTTTCCTTGAACCCGGAATAGATTCGATTGAGTCGGGCTCTTTGCTTTTCCACACATTCGGATATGGATTTTAAATTTTCCCCGGGATATGGCGGTTTTCGGGCAATATCGAGACAAAAGTCAAGGCCCTGTTCAAGATTGTTTTTACACTGGGTCATAGTATTAATCTCTTTATTCGAGTGAGAATTCCCCAGCATTTGCTTTTCAAAATAGTCCACGTACATTTCGATTTCTTTGGCGAACATATGGGGCCGCTCAGGCGGCACTAAAGACGAACCTCTTCCATAAATATGATCCGCCATCTCCTTAAGGGTGTAAAACCGGTTGAACCATTCAATGTTGGGGCCCGGACATATAGACTGGGGCGAATCTTTTTCATCGGCAATTCCCAAAGCGATGAGTGCCCCGTTTCCCAAATGATCGCAGATGCAGTTTTTTGCCACAACTTTCTCAAAAAGCTTTTCTTTTTCATCTGCTGGAATTTTCAAATTTTCAATCTGTTTTAGTTTTAGCGATTGATATTGCCGTGACGCCAAACAGATGGGTTTTTCAGTGAACTCGGTGTTGGATACCAGCGACTGTTTTAAGCATGGAGAACCGGGCCGGCCTTCCATGACTTTTTTGCGGGTCCATAATTCCGATCCGGTTCCGCGTACGTTGTTAAAAGGGATGTTCAACGGCGACGCATCGCTCAGATAGAGCTCCTTAGCACCGGCTTTTCGCAAAAGTTCTCGTGTAGAATCATCCACGCAGGTGACTTCCGGGACCAGTAAAAACGGAGACGCCCATCCTGTTGAATCCATGCCGAAATCTTTCATGAGCCTCAAGACTTCGCCATGGTTGCCGATTCCGCCCTGCACGGTGATCAGCGGTTGCGTTTTCAGTGCAAATTCAGGGTACTTCCATCCCATTTTTTTATAATATTTCAGTATCAGCGGTTTGAATTCGGCAGCCAGACTTTTACGGTTTTCTTTAAATTCTTTCAAGAGCTTCGGCAGTAAAATGCCATCGGAAGGGAAAGCATGACCGCCGCAATTAAGACCGGATTCGATACGAAACTCATAAACTTCGAGTCCTTTTTGGGCTAAAAATTTGCCTTGAATCAACGCGGATCGAAAATCGCTGACTTTGAGAATAATTCGTTTTTTGACCCGGCCCAGTTGGTCTCTGTAAAAATCACGGAACTTTGCAATATAGCTGTAAAGCCGGCGATTAAACCCTGCCGAGAATACGATGGAAGACTGCAGACAGCTGTTGGCATATCCTCTGAGGCCTGCTTGGGCATCTGTGAATTCCGCACCAAGGGGATCGCCGTTTTTAGAATAATGAACCCGGTCTAGATTGACCATGATGTTGACATCGATGGATCCGGGTTTCATGCGGTTTGTCAAATCTCTTTCAAGGGTCTTTCTTTCACTGCCGCATCTCATTTTGAGCAGATCGTTATATTTTTGCTTCAGCGGCGAATTTTCCGGCAGCAGTTCAAAATATTTTTGTTTGTTGTTGTTTTCAAAAAAAGGCTGCGCTTTAATTTCCGCCATTTTTTTTTGAACAATTTCATGCACCGTATCGAGGTATGCTGAAATTCGCTTTGCACGGCCGTCTTTTTCGTTACGAGGTATCTTGTGGTATGCAATACCAAATTTTTCCGAATAGTATTTCCGTATTATTTCAAGAAGGAGGTCGTCGACAAGCGATATTACGGATGTGATGCCGAAAGGTGCAACCCGGATCGGTGTGTCTACGGAATGTCCTATGCCCATGACAGGGATATGAAAACTGTGTATGGTGTCTATCATATGTTATTCCAATTGGTTACCATCGAATGAGCATTGCTCCGTAGGTCAGGCCCGCACCAAAGGCGTCCAAAAGGATCGTCTGGCCGCTTTTAATTCTTCCGTCCCTAATGGCTTCGTCCAGCACCGTAGGGATTGTTGCCGATGACGTATTACCGTATCGATCGACATTCACGAGAACTTTTTCCATGGGCAGTTGGAGACGGTTTGCAACGGCTTCTATGATTCGACGATTGGCTTGGTGTGGAACAAACCAATCGAGATCTTCGGGGGTCAACTGGTTTTTCCTCAAAAGATTCTGGGCAAAATCGCACAAAGTCTTTACGGCGATTTTGAAAATTTCCTTTCCCTTCATCTTTATTTTATTTAGTTTGCGGGCATATCTCTCCGGTGTCAGCTCCATGTTGGAACCGCCGGCGGGGATATGAAGCAGCTCCCACAAATGTCCGTCCGAGCGCAGTCGGCTGTCTATAATTCGATGGCTGGAACTTGAATGGACCCGTTCGACGACCACTGCTCCGGCACCATCTCCGAATAAAATACAGGAATTTCGGTCCTCCCAGTCGATGATGGGATTCAGAACCTCCGCGCCCACGACCAGGGCTGTTTTCACCTGCCCGGTTCGGATGAACTTTTCCGCTGTTGACAGTCCATAGATGAATCCCGAACACGCGGCATTAATATCCATACCCCAGGCGTTATCGGCGTTGATCTTATGTTGAAGCCAGCAGGCAGAGGATGGCAGAGGCGTGTCCGGCGAACAGGTGGCGTAAATTATCTGGTTGATTTCGTCGGCTGTTTTCCCAGCCATTTCCAAGGCATTTTGCGCGGCCGACAAACCCAGCGAGGAATTGTATTCCGAGGGGTTGCCGTTATCTGAAATCCGCCGCTCGCAAATTCCGGTTCTTTCCCGGATCCATTGATCGCTGGTTGTAACACCAAGCCCGGCCAGTTTTTGAACGATGTCGTCGTTGGTGACGCGATTTTTGGGGAAGGCCGACCCTGTTCCCGTAATTCTTGCTGCAAAATTCATATCAATTGAGATGCGATTTAAGAATCAGTGTTGCATTGGTTCCGCCGAAACCAAAGGAATTGGTCATTGCCGTTTTAACATCCATTTTTCTGGCCGTGTGCGGTACGTAATCGAGATCGCATTCATCATCCGGATGGTCGAGATTAATCGTCGGCGGAACGATACCCTTTGAAATGGTCAGCGCCGTGAATACTGTTTCGATGCCGCCTGCGCCCCCCAATAGATGGCCCGTCATTGATTTGGTAGAGCTTACGGCAATGGAAAACGCTTTTTCTTTGAAGACCGACTTAATGGCCTGGGTTTCATAGACATCATTGAGCTGCGTCGATGTGCCGTGGGCATTAATGTAATCGATTTCATCGCCGGTCATTTGCGCATCGGCAAGGGCCGCGGCCATGCATCGGCGGGCCCCTTCTCCTTCCGGTGCCGGCGCAGCCATATGAAATCCGTCCCCGCTCATGCCGTACCCGCATATTTCCGCATAAATATGAGCGCCTCTTTCCATCGCGGCATCGAGCGTCTCCAATACCAGAATGCCGCTGCCTTCTCCCACCACAAAGCCGTCTCGATCGCGATCAAACGGCCGGGACGCCCTTTCAGGGGCATCGTTCCGGGTGGACAGGGCTTTCATGGCATTAAAACCGGCAATGCATGTCGGTGTGATGACCGATTCCACGCCGCCGGTAATCATGGCATCCGCGGCGCCTCTTTTGATGATGTTGTAGGCATCTCCGATGGCATGAGTCCCCGAAGCGCAAGCGGTTGCTATGGACGAGTTGGGTCCTTTGGCGCCCAGATAAATTGAAATCATGCCGGGCGCCATATTTCCGATGATCATCGGGATAAAAAACGGTGTTACCCGCTGGGGTCCTTTTGTCTGCAAAACGACGGTGGTTTGCTCTAACAAATGGAGTCCGCCAAGACCGCATCCGGTCAAAACACCGACCCGAGTCTCATTGGTTTTGTCTATGGTCAACCCGGAATCTTCCAGTGCCATTCGGGATGCTGCAACAGCATAAACGATAAATTCCTGGGTGCGTTTGGCCTCTTTTTTAGGAAGAAAATCCACAGGATGAAAATTCTTTACTTCGCCGGCAATCCGGGTATCGAAGCCGGAGGCATCGAACCGAGTAATTTCAGATATCCCTGATTGTCCCTTGCACAATGCCGTCCAACTCTCATCCACTCCGATACCCAAAGGCGTTACAAGTCCCAAACCCGTAATGACAACCCGTCTACTCAATGGGCCTCCTTAACAACCGGCCAGCAGCGGCCGGTTCTATAAAGCGCTAAGTCCGTTTCGGATGACGATGTTAATGGGCGGCAACAAAATCAAAAACATCCTTGACCGTCACCAGTTTTTCTGCTTCTTCGTCTGGGATATCGATATCGAATTCTTCTTCCATGGACATGATCAATTCGACAAGGTCCAGTGAATCCGCGCCCAGATCATCCACAAAAGATGCCTCCGGTACGATTTCCTCAATATCAACACTCAATTTTTCCGCGATGATCTTTTTTACTTTATCCTCTATGGACATTCAGATACCTCCTTCTTTTTAAATGTACATGCCTCCACTGACATGAACGACCTGACCGGTGATGTAAGATGCGCCTTCGGAAGCCAAAAATGCAGCCACGGATGCAACATCCTCTGGATATCCCGCCCGTTTGAGGGGGATTTGGTCCAACATGGCGTTTCTGGCTTTGTCCGACATTGCCGCGGTCATATCTGTTTCTATAAAACCCGGGGCAATCGCATTAACGGTAATCCCCCGGGAAGCAAGCTCTTTGGCGGCTGTTTTGGTGAGCCCGATCACGCCGGCCTTTGACGCCGAATAATTGGCCTGACCCACATTGCCGGTGACACCCACCACCGACGAAATATTGATGATACAGCCGGAACGTTGCTGCATCATGAGTTTGGCAACGATTTTGGTGCAAGTAAATACCCCTTTTAAATTTACGTTTAAGACCGCATCCCAGTCCTGTTCTTTCATACGGACGAGCAGTCCGTCTTTGGTAATACCGGCATTATTTACCAGAACATCGATCCGACCGGTTTTGTCGATGATGCCGTTGAAAAAATTTGAAACCTCATCTTCGTTCACAATATTAACACTTTTGCTTGCTGCAAATCCCTGCTTATCGGCCACCCGTTTTTCGGTTTCGGCGGCAGCAACAGCTTCAGCGTCCGGATCGCTCGGGGAAAAATAATTAAAATAGATACTTGTGCCCGGCCTTGCAAAGGATAAACAAATGGCCCTGCCGATACCCCTCGATCCCCCTGTAACGACGACAACACGTTCATTTTGCTCTGTCATGATTACCTCGCAAACAGTATGTCAGCAATCCGGTCCATATCACTGATTAGGTTTAGACTGCTGCAAACCAGTTGATGATAGGAATGGGCGGTCATAAAATCCTGGATGGCCTTTTGATCGAAAACCCCGGATCCCAAAAGGATTGTAAGGGCATTTCGGGAAACCAACTGCGCGGTTTCGTCAGCGAAAATTCGTGACATCGCGCTGATTTTTTCCGCCTGAGCATCCCCGGATTTAGATAAAGCGACTGCTTTACGCGCCAAAGCAGCGCCGACCTCAACAACCGTCATCATATCGGCCAGCAAAAACATGATATGCTGCTGGCGCGTCAATCGGTTTTCATGTACCTTCATAATGGTATCATTTAAAATTTCTGCCGACAGTCCGTAAAGTCGGGATCCGGCATTATCAGCCTCGCTGTCCAGGGCTTTCATTTCCCGGCAGATGGACATATAAAATTCACCCTTTGATTTTCGTGTTTCTTTCCATCGAAACGTGCTGATAATGCTTTGTTGAATTTCACTGGTACCTTCATAAATGGTGGTGATTTTTACGTCGCGTTTAATTTTTTCCACCTCGAACTCGCAGATATATCCGTAGCCGCCAAGGGCCTGTAAGGCGTCGTCAGCGGCGGTGTTGGCAGATTCTGTGGCAAACAGTTTGGCAATGGAGCCTTCGACATGAAGATCGGATTCACCGGAATCGAGCCGGAGTGCAATTTCATCCACATATGCTTTTGCCGCTTCGAATCTCACAGCGTGCGGTACGATCAGCTTGTGGGTGTAACCCTGTTTCTCCGACAGTGGGGATCCGAATTGTATCCGTTCCCTTGCATAACCGATGGCGATTTCCAGTGCCGCTTCTCCGGCGCCCAATGCCATAGCGGCGACCATCAAGCGGGTATATCCAAAAACCTTATTGGCCTGTTTCATCCCTTGACCGGGCACTTTGCCCACAAGATTCTCTGCCGGAACAAAAACATCCGTAAAAGACAGCGGGGAAGTATTGGAAGCGCGGATGCCGTGTTTTTCTTCACCCTTTCCCTGGACAAATCC
>JAJDND010000007.1 GCA_022340885.1 Desulfobacterales bacterium
CTGCGTCAGATGCCGTTCCGCATAGTCGACTATAGCGAAACGATATCTTCCTTGTATATGCGGCAAACTTGAAAATCGCTCAATTTAGGTTGCGCATTGTAATTTAACGAATCCATTCTATTTTAACAAGATGTTCGACATTTTTAAATTTAGGATCTCCGGTTACGATAGTCGCGTTTTGCGCTTTGGCACAGGTGATGGCAAAGCAATCGGCGTATGATATCGGATATTCAGCTTTAATCTCGGCTGCCTGATAAACCAGAACTTCGGGAACAGCCAGCACTTTAAGTTCAAGTTGATGAATTCGGCCCAATATTTCAATTTTTTTCTGATCCCCGAACATTCTCTTGGTGATGTAAATGATTTCACCCAGGTTAATGACGCAAATAAAGCGGTCCATATGTTCTTTGACGCTTTTTTGCAAAATATTGAATACGATATTTGCGCCGACTTCATTTTGAAAAAAGGCCAGCAGGGCATGGCTGTCAAACAAATATCCGGATGTCATTGGGAAAAATCCTTTTTTCTCTCTTTTAAAAGCGCCTTGGACATCGACGGGGTTTTGGGAATACACCCCATGGCGTCCTGAATCGGATCTTCGACCGGCGGGACCAGATACAATAGATTGCCGTATTCAAAGATTTTAAGCGCATTGCCGGGATGTATATTGTATTTTTTTCGAATGGAAGCGGGAATTACGATTTGCCCTTTATTTAACACTTTGACCGTATTCATTATGAACTCCAAAAGTTATACGTTTATAGGAAAACGTATAACACAAGTTATTGAAAGTCAATAGACGCGTCATTGTAATTATATTGACCACATTCTTGCGAGTTGAATCGGTTCATCGGCAGATCGAGCATCCCATTGCAGGGGTGAGAGAAATGAGATGTCGTTAAATGGGGAATCGGGAGGTGGTGTTGAAGAAATCATTCCTTGAGCCGGCGTCAGAGGTACTCTTTGACCCCTTTAAAACTTTTTCTGTGAATCGGACAGCATCCGAATTGTCGGATCGCTTCTTTGTGCGATGTGGTGGGGTATCCCTTGTGTTTCGAGAATCCGAACTGTGGGTAATCCTGGTGATATCTTTCCATCAAATTGTCACGGGTGACCTTTGCAATAATCGATGCCGCGGCAATGGAAATACTCAGGGTGTCTCCCTTGGGAATCGCCTTCTGGGGGAGCGGTGACAAGATCGAAAATGTGCCGTCGATGAGCAAAAATTCCGGCTGAGGGGCAAGATTTTCAACTGCCGAAACCATAGCGGCAAGGGCGGCCTGAAGAATGTTGATGCGGTCTATTTCAAAAGGATCTATGATTCCGATTCCGATGGAAACAGCTTTGTCGTATATCTTTTCGTAAAGGTAATATCGTTTTTTCGGGGTTAATTTTTTTGAATCGATGACGCCGGGAACCTGAAAAGACACCGGCAAAATGACCGCCGCAGATACCACCGGGCCGGCCAGAGGTCCCCGTCCGGCTTCATCAATACCTGCAATTTTTGAAAAGCCCTTTTGAAGCGCTTTTTTTTCAAATGACCACAGGTCTAATCCCATGAAAACTCAATTGTCGATTAATTGATCCGACGCTCCTTTATTCTTGCCGCTTTGCCCCGTAATTTTCGAAGATAATAAATCTTTGAGCGGCGTACCCGGCCGTAGGTAATAACTTCTATTTTGTCGATGATGGGTGAATGAAGTGGAAAAATACGTTCGACACCGATGCCGTAGGATACTTTCCGAACGGTAAATGTGGCCCGGGTTCCACCGCCCCGCTTGCTGATCACAACGCCCTGAAAAACTTGGATGCGTTCTTTTTCACCTTCTTTTATCTTTACATGAACTTTTACGGTATCACCCGCGGCAAAACTGGGCAAATCCAGCCGCATCATCTCTCTTTCGATCTGTGTCACTCTTTCCATACCAACTCTCCATAATTATTCAAAAATTTATTACTTCAATCATTTTTCCCTAACAGCCTGTCAAGCATAACGGCCGCAGCGGACCGCACGGACAAGTGATTGTAGCCGCTGTTTCCTGAAACCGGATTAAGAACATAGTCTGCCTCGGCAATAAAACTTTCCGAAAGTCCCCAGCCGGTTCCCAGTATCAAGAGATACGAATTACCGTCCTGCAACATTTCGCGGAAACGTTTAAAACTGACAGTTCGGGTATTTTGATTGGCGCTGGTAACGATTGTTTTAGGCGCATCCCCGATGTTTTCCCGTATATCATCGATCACTTCAGCCAGCGTATTCTTGATAACGATCAGTTTCAGCGCCTCTTTTCGTTTTGGATTGTAAGTTCCCCCGGTTCCTTTTAGCCAGTGAGCCACAATTTTTTTAACAAGTTCTTTTTGATCCGCCAGGGGCGTCACCACATAAAATGCCCGAACGCCGTAAGTTTTAGCCGCTCTCGATATGTCGTGCAAATCAAGGTTCGTTACTGCTGATGCAATAATTTTACCATTTTTATTGACCACCGGATAATGCACCAGGGCCATGTATAGATTGACTGTGTATGATTTTTTCAATATCAATACACCATTTTTTCAGAATGTTGATCTCCTCTTTACTCAGGGCTCTGTTTTCCAGCAAATCCGGTCGCTTTAAAAATGTTCGTATCAGCGATGCTTCAAGCCGCCATTTGTCAATTTCTTGGTGGTTTCCGGATAACAAAACCCCGGGAACGTCTTGCCCCTCAAAACTGCTGGGTCGTGTATATTGACCGTGTTTTAAGACGTTGTCCGAAAATGTTTCTTTTTCTGCGGACTCTTTGTCGCCGAGCACGCCGGGAATCAGCCGGGTCAGCGCATCCATGATGATCATGGCCGCGAGTTCACCACCGGTCAAGATATAATCACCGATGGAAATTTCATCATCGATAAAATCCTGGCAAATCCGTTCATCCACCCCTTCATACCGGCCACAAATCAAAATAAGCGCATTTAATGCCGACAATTCGTTGGCAACTCGCTGATCAAAGCGTCGTCCCTGGGGCGTCAAAAGTATTTTTTTTGCCAAAGGCGCCGTTTTTGTAGCAGACCGGATGGCAGCGGCCAAGGGTTCCGGCTTCATAACCATTCCGCAGCCTCCGCCAAATGGCCGGTCATCCGTACTGCGATGCTTTCCGGTTGCAAAATCTCTGATATCAATGGCGGATACGCAGATTTTCTGTTGTTCTATTGCCTTTCTGATAATGCCGTGTTCCCGAAAAGGATCGAACATCCTCGGGAAAATCGTCAGGACAATGAAATTCATTCCCTTTCTTCATGTTGTCGACGTGCAGATCCGTGATTTAAACAGATAATTACAGGGCGTTAAAAAAGCACCTTCCCTGAGGTGCTTTAACCAATAAAACCTTCCCGACCCCTCATAGGGTAAAAAAGACAGATATCACAGGCCCTGGGGCAAATCCACACGAATGATCTTGTTTTTTAAATCTATATTTAACACCACCGATTCAATGGCCGGAATCAAAATTTCATGATCATTATTTTTATCATGATTTTTAACGACATATACATCGTTGCTCCCGGTGGGTATGATCGATTCAATACAACCGATGTATTGATCGTCGGTTGAAAAAACCGAAAGCCCGATAAGATCGACCCAGTAGTAGCTTCCTTGTTCAAGTTCGGGAAGCGAAATTCGTTCGATGGAAAACTCCGCACCGACCAAGCAATCGGCCGTATTACGATCATCAATGCCTTTTAATGATAAAAGCATGGTTTTACCGTGAGGTTTGGCCCATTGAATCGAATATTTATTTTCAACCTGCCCGGCCTTTATAACAAAGATCGACCTCCCCGGTTTGAATACTGTCTTGGACTCGGCATAAGAACACACTTTCAGGTTCCCATTTATGCCGTGGGCAGCAACGACTTTTCCAACTGCAAGAAATCCGGTTTTTTGAACATCATCATTCAATAATCTCAAGAACCGATCGCTTTTTTAATTTGGCAGAAGCAGCGCTTAATATGGTCCGCATGGCCCGTGCCGTACGACCCTGCTTACCAATCACCTTCCCCAGGTCCTCTTTGGCCACTTTGAGCTCTAAGACAGATGTCTGGTTACCTTCTACCTCTGAAACTTCAACCTGTTCCGGATTGTCCACCAACGCCTGAGCAATATATTTAATCAGCTCTTTCATAGCTCCATCTCCTTTGTTGGATTTTCAGCGTTAGAGGTAAAGATACTTATGTAAGTTTAGCAAAAAAACCTTCTTTTTTCAAAAGGCTTTTTACCGTGTCGGAAACAATGGCGCCCTGATCGATCCAATATCGGATTCTATCTTGTTTCAAGACAACCCCGGCCGGGTCCTGCAGTGGATTGTAGGTGCCGACATTTTCCAAAAATTTACCGTCCCGGGGCGATTTATTATCCGCAACAACAATTCGATAAAAAGGTCTTTTTTTTGCTCCGTGTCTGGCCAACCTGATTTTGACAGCCATACAGTATTCTCCTTCAAAACGGCGGCATACCCATTCCGCGCATGCCGCCTTGGTTTAACTTTTTGATCATTTTCATAACCTGGGTGTAATTCTTAAGCAACTTATTGATATCTTGTACACTGGTTCCGCTTCCTTTTGCAATTCTTTTTCGTCGACTTCCCTTAATTAGCGTATGATGACGCCGTTCCTGGGGGGTCATGGAATTGATGATCGCTTCGATTTTAACGAGTTCTTTTTCGTCAACCTCCATGTTTTTGAGCTGCTTTATTTTGCCCATGCCAGGTATCATCTTAATCAATTCCGACATGGAACCCATTTTCCTTACCTGCATCATTTGATCACGAAAATCTTCCAGTGTAAATGCATTTTTTCGAAGTTTCTTTTCCAGTTCCGCTGCTTTTTTTTCATCAACGACAGCCTGAGCCTTTTCTATAATCGTTAAAACATCACCCATTCCAAGAATTCTGGAGGACATCCGGTCCGGGTGAAATGCTTCCAGATCACTCAGCTTTTCACCGACACCGATAAATTTTATGGGTTTATCGGTGATCGATCTGATGGACAATGCAGCCCCGCCCCGGGCATCACCATCCATCTTGGTGAGGACGACACCGCCGATATCGAGGGTGTCGTTGAATGACTTGGCGATATTCACCGCATCCTGCCCTGTCATGGCATCCGCCACCAATAAGATATCCGCGGGATTAACCGCTGCCTTGATACGGCGAAGCTCTTCCATCAATACGTCATCGATATGCAATCGACCGGCGGTATCGATCAATACGGTATCGCATCCGGTTTGATGGGCCGTTGTCCTGGCATCCTGACAAATTTGCACAGGATCCATGTTCGGGCTGGAAGGAAATACCGGAACGGACAATTGCTGCCCCAGCTTGTTCAACTGATCGATGGCGGCCGGACGGTAAACATCCGCAGGAACCAGATAGGGTTTTCTTCCCTTTTTTCTTAAAAATACCGACAGCTTGCCGGCGGTTGTCGTTTTACCGGAGCCCTGCAGTCCAACCAGCATGACCGATACCGGAACGGAACCGGAAAGATTCAATTCCTCGATCATGCCGCCCATCAAATCCGTTAACTCCTCGTTGACGATTTTAACCACCTGCTGACCCGGCGTCAGGCTGGACATGACTTCCTGGCCCAGGGACCTTTCCTTGATATCGCTGATAAAACGCTTTACGACACTGTAGTGGACGTCGGCTTCGAGAAGGGCCATTCTGACTTCCCGAAGTCCCTCTTCGATATTCTTGTCTGTTAGTTTGCCGTGCCCTTTAAGCTTTTTGAATACGGCGTTCAGTTTGTCGCTTAAATTTTCAAACATAAAAATACCCGTAAAAGCCAAATTTTAAAATCGTTGAATGTAATCGCAAAAAAATGTTATGTCAAGGTTTAATAAAATAATAACATGATTTTACTCGATACGCATTGGAAATATGTTACTCAAAACCGACATCAAAGAACTTTCCAAATATGAATTTATTGTATGGCTTAAAAGCAGAGAAATCAAGCCGTATCGCGCCGGCCAAGTTTTAAAATGGATCTATCTTCGACAAGCCGATACCTTCGATGTGATGACCGATATCAAAAAAGAAATCAGAAATCGACTGTCACAACATTTTATTATTCACCGGCTTGAAAAGGCGCGCATCGAAACCTCGCAGGACGGGTCGAAGAAGTATCTGTTTAAACTCTGCGACGGCAAATATGTTGAAAGTGTACTGATTCCGGAAAAGGACCATTACACGCTTTGCATATCCAGCCAGGTCGGCTGTGCACAAGGATGCCGGTTTTGTCTGACCGGACAAGGCGGCTTTTCAAGAAATCTCACCAAAGGCGAAATCATTGCTCAAGTTCGCGATGTCGCCGCAGATATCGGCGGACAAAAACGTTTTTCCAATATCGTGATGATGGGGATGGGAGAGCCGCTGGCCAACTATTCCAATGTGGTGGAAGCCATTCATGTCATAACCGAAAAGGATACCGGACTCGGATTTTCAAGCCGAAGGGTGACGGTCTCTACTTCCGGTTTTGTTCCGAAGATTTCTGACTTAGGGCATGAAACCGCGGTAAACCTGGCGGTGTCGTTAAATGCCACAGAAAACAAAACCCGGGATATGCTGATGCCCATCAATCGAAAATATCCCATCGAACAGCTTATCAAAGCCTGTGAAAACTACCCGCTGATGCCCCGCCGGAAAATCACGGTTGAATACATTTTGATCAAAGGAATCAATGACTCCGAACAAGACGCACGGCGCCTTGCGAAACTGCTGCGGCCCATACGGGCAAAGATCAATCTTATCCCCTTTAATTCTTACGAAAAAAGTCAATTTCAGCGGCCCGAAGAATCCGTCATCCAAAGGTTCAAAGATATTCTCACCAAAACCAATTATACGGCCATTGTTCGATACAGCAAAGGGCAGGATATTTGCGCAGCCTGCGGCCAGCTTAGGGCGAATATGATGCCTGATTCGAAATCCCCTTGCACGACATTGTGACACGAAACATTTGATGCGCCGTTCGATACTATGAAAATTCGGAAACGTTCTGGCATATCCCATCTGAGGGCGACAGGGAAAAAGAGCAGGAAATCCAGCGGAGAGTCCAGCTGCATGCGGTAATGGCCAAAGAATTGGCAGAAGATCGCCTGACCGGTCATATCCGGACAATGAATCTTCAGGCCAATTTAGACAGAATCTGTGAAATCTTGATATTCGACTTCAACGTTAAAGATGTGGAATTCCTCAAGGTTGCCTGACCGATATCCCCCAACGATCAAGTCTTGGAAATATCAGCGGGCGTTTTTTCTTGGGAGGTTTCGATAACCGTGTTCTTCCGGACCAAATAAACTGACACGGCAAGGACGAGCACGGTAAGGGAAAGCAGCCCCAGCTCTATCATGCTCTCCCGAAAGCTCATACTGGCACCCATCTCCTTTGCGGTTCCGCTTACAACAGCGGTCAACACCAAAATCCGGCGCACCACAGCGATAATCCCGACCACCAAAACCGGTTCGACCTGGAGCACCCCGACTTTGAGAAAGTTCAAGGTGGTATAGACAATCTGAGCGATCATCAGGGTCAGGAGAGAGCGGTCGAAGAGCTTAATGGTCGCTGAAGCGAAGTGTCCCGCCATGTAAAGAGAGAAACCTTCCCACACGGTGAAAACCAGATAAATTGCCGCGGTGAGAATCAGAACGATCCCAACGGTCCAGTAGATTCCGCGCTCTGCCCGTTCGGCCCAGAAGAGAGATTTTTGTTCCAAAAGGTATACCTTTCACGAACTCCGGTTTGCCCGGCCGGAGGTCCCGGCTGAGGATATTCAGAATGCATGGTGGAATAGTCTAACAGAATGCCACAAAAACTTTTTATCATCTTAGTCGGAAAGAAGTCAAGTTTCACTCAAAAGTACCACAATGTGGAATTCTGCTTGACAAGCGAATTTTTATTGATTTATTTTATAATCTAAAAGGATCCGTGGGTTACGTCTCCTGTCTATTCATTTTCCAAATCCAACGTTTCTTGTTCAGTCGATTTCATTCTCGATTCATTTCTTTATAGTTAATGGTTTATCAGACGAATCCGGAGCGAACCCGATCATATTTCAACCTAAGTTGAGCGATTTTCAAGTTTGCCGCATATACAAGGCAGATGTCGTTTCGCTATAGTCGACTATGCGGAACGGCATCTGACGCAGTAGATGCGGTGAAATTGGAAATCCCGCAGGGTTTCAAATTATTGAAATTCGAAATGTCAGAATACCTTAATAATTTTGTTAAAAGCACCATTTCAAAAATTCGAAACGCTCAGCTTAG